>NZ_KV788340.1:0-289396 GCF_001807215.1 Corynebacterium sp. HMSC05D08
GTAAAAGAAGCGGAACTAAACCCAGGACGCTTCATTCCCTTCGGGACTGGAGAAACTAGTCGCTGGCTTCGGCATGGCTCTTATTCGCCCTGTTAAGAAAATGATCCGGGGGTGTTCCTATCTAGTTAGTCAAGTCCGCGGGTGGAGTTTTCAGGGGCGTCCGAGGTGCTTGACTAACTAGATAGGAACACCCCCTCCATTCATTAAGAGACACGACCTAGAAGGGGCACCGCTCCCCGGGATCGCCAGCCAAGCTCTCGCGGTAGAACTCTCCCTTCCTAAGAAGGATGTCGCCCCATTACTGGGCCCAACACTCGAATCTTTGTCCCGCGCGCTGCATCGCCTACACAAGACGGGCATCCTCGACCCACACGGAGCGACCATTGTCATCATGGTTCCCAGCGCGCTGGGGCAAGCTGCGGAAAGCTTACGGATAGCCGCACGGGCACAGCCAAATCTCCCGAAACACATATCGCGGCAGACGCAGCGAAGTGCAAAGAAGTACACCGGATTACATTGGATTACAGCGAAGTACATCAAAGTACAGTGAAGTACACTGAAGTACATCGAAGTACATTAGTTCTCGGTATAAACCAGTGGAGAAACTCATGGACCGAATTCGTAACCCATTCACCGCCGCCCTCGGCGTTAGTCCGGCAGTTCTTGCGGGCCGTGAGGAAGAGCTCGATCTCATCACCATGGCAATGCTCGACGGCCCTGGCGCCCACGAACGGGTCAGCGTCGTCAGTGGTGCTCGCGGCAGCGGCAAGACGGTCTTTCTCAACGCTGTCGAGGACCGTGCTTCCCAACTTGACTGGACCATCATCTCCGAAACAGCTACACAGGGCGTCGTCGAGCGCATTCGCAATACAGCCGAGCGCAATCTTCAGGAATTCTCCCCTGCGGACAAACGTCGCCTCTCCGGCATTTCAATCGCTGGTATTGGCTCCATCAATTGGGAAACTGATCCAATCTCCCCCACACAATCATCACTGCGTACCGCCCTTACCGCGTTGCTCGACGCTAAGGCACAACTCGATTCCATCACCGGTCAACCGCCCAGCGGCGTGCTGATCACCCTGGACGAGCTCCATTACACAAATCGCGACGAAATCATCGAATTCGCTACAACGATTCAGCATCTCCTCCGTGAGAATCGTGAAATCACAGTCATCATGGCGGGTATCCCCTCGGCTGTGAAGCCCTTGCTTTCTAGTCCGGACGGTTCCAATCCCATCACCTTCCTTCGCCGCGCTAACCGCATCGATCTCGGAGCAATCCCGGATCCCGATGTCAGTTCCGTTCTGGCTGACACTGCGAAAATTGCTAATTTCAGCTGGCACGAGTCAGCTCTGCGCACCGCAACTGAAGAAAGCGGCGGCTACCCCTTTTATTTCCAGCTGATTGGGCTGTGGTCCTTTTTTGAGGCCCAAAAGTCTGGTCGCACAAATATCACTGGCCAGGACGTCGCTGTGGGCATAAAGCGCGCAACAAATAAGCTCCATCAGCTCGTCCACGAACCCGCCATCGCCGACATCACCCCTGGTGAACGGGATTTCCTCATCGCCCTTGCCCAGTGCGACCTCCCCGCTCGGAATATCGATGTGCTCAGCATCATGGGGACCTCGCCGCAAAACATCAGCAACTACCGGCAAAAGCTCCTAAGCCTCGACCTCGTTATCGAAACGGCAGACCGGAAAATGACCTTCCAACTTCCACGACTCGAGGACTATCTCCTAAGCATTCAAGAGAAATAGACTCCTGATGCGCCCTATGCCGCAGATCACTCGGGGCAAACGCAGTCAACAGTCAGGGGAACGCTGCTGCGCTCGAGCTCGCCGGTCAGGAGGCGCTCACGGATAAGACGTTGCTTGATCCTTCCGACACTTCCATAGCCGCGCGCTCACGGACGCGGTGTACCAGCATCTCATCGATGTCGGAGGGACAACAAAGCGCGGCTAGAACGAGGATGCACCGGCGCCGGCGACGCCGAGCACCACGAGCTCCGCGACCGCGATGGGATCGTCGAGGTCAATCTCGAGAATCTCGGCGGCGTCGGCAATGCGCTTACGCACGGTGTGTCGGTGGGTCTCAAGCGCATCAGCGGTGCGCACATAGTGCCCGCCGTTGCGCAGATAGGCCTGCAGCGTCTGTTCATACTCGCTGCCGTGGGCCGCGTCGTACTCGCGCAACTTACCCCAGGTTTCAGCGAAACGGTGGGCGACGGCGGCACCAACGGCTTCGTCGCCTAGCCAATTGAGCGTGCGCGACTCGGGGCCCACGAGCGCGCCAGGTTGCAAGCCGAAGGCGACTTTCTCCAAGTCACGGACAGTGGATTCGCGCAGGCGCGACCACTCGAGGGGTGAGCCGACGACAATGCGTTTACCGCCGCGGATGTCGAGGAGAAGTTCCTGAATATTGCGCATGGAACGGTTGCCGCGCAGCAGGAATAACCAGGTGAGGTCATCGACCTCCACGGCGAAGAGCAGGCGGCCTTGTTCCGCGAGATTGCGGTCAAGCGCCTCAATGAAGCGCGCATGCGCTCGTGCCGACTCGGATTTGACGAGGACCGGACGGACTCTGCCTTCCGTATCGCTGGCTTGGCGGAAGATGCGTTGCATCGATTCGTCGCGGCCTGTGAGACCAAGCTGCATAGACACGGCCAGCGTGGTGAGCTCGCGCTGTGCGCGACGCAGCTCCTGTGGGCGTCGAATGATGAGCTCAGCAAGGCCGGCGGCGTGTTTGAGCAAGGCGCGCTGATTGGCGTCGAAGTAGTGGTCGGCTATGGCCACGAGACCATGCGTATCATTGCCGCTCGGAGAAAGACGGTGCGCCAGAACATTGATTTCGCCCACCTTGCCGGCGATGCCAAAACCACGATGACGCGCGTCATCGATAACGTGGGTGAGCTCGACGTTTTCAAAGCCAGGCAAGACCGCCGCTGCAGACACACGCCCGTCCAAGTCCACAAGACAAACGCTCGCGTCGAGGGCCTGCGCCGTGCGGGTGACGAGCCCGTTCAGGCCCTGGCCGGCCGCGAGGTTGAGACAGCCTTGGAGCTCAAGAAGAACCTCGAGACGGCGCTCACGGCGTTGCGCGAGCTCGCGGTGCACGGCCGTGGAGACCGAAATAAACGGCACGTCAAGGGGGATAGTGAGAAGGGAGACGTCGTGGG
Organism: Corynebacterium sp. HMSC05D08; assembly: GCF_001807215.1. Taxonomy (NCBI): domain Bacteria; kingdom Bacillati; phylum Actinomycetota; class Actinomycetes; order Mycobacteriales; family Corynebacteriaceae; genus Corynebacterium; species Corynebacterium sp. HMSC05D08. Next base: position 3,176 of record NZ_KV788340.1, read on the forward strand.
CGAGGGCGGCGTCGGCAAGCTCGTGCGGGACCTCGGGGAAGACGACGCCCACGCCGAAGCCAATGCCAGCGGCCCCGGCGGCAGAGAGGCGGGCGACATAGTCGCTGAAAGCCTCCGGTTGATCGCGAAAAGCGATGCCGGTGAGCAAAACGAGGGTGCCCTCACCGACATATTTTTCGGGATTTTCAAGCTCGCACGGGTGCACCATGCCAAAAGAACGGCCCGAATCATGGACCACGCGCAGGCCCAAATTTCGACGGCTTGCAAGCCACGAAATTGAGAGCGTATCGCCCATTTCTGCATCCACGTGCGCTGATGACCGAGTCATCACACCCCACCTTCCTATATACATTGTGTACAAATTAGCGTTTTCATTTCGACACAATGTTTATATGCCACGCTACACTCCGTCGGCACAATGACTCCCATCACATTTGTATTTGAATCGGAGGAGTGACATGCAGGACTTCAATCACCGCATTCCGCAAGAGCGGAAAGTTGTGACCACCATCCCTGGCCCGCGCAGCCAGGAACTCGAGGAGCAGCGCGAGCAAGAGCTCGCCCGTGGCCTCGTGCCGGGCTTGCCTGCGTACATCGTGGACGGTGACGGCGGCGTCCTCGTGGACGTCGATGGCAACTCCTTCATCGACTTCGCCTCGGGCATCGCGGTGACCACCGTCGGCGCGTCCAACCCGCGCGTGACCGCGGCCATCGCTGAGGCGGCGTCGCACCTCACCCACACCTGCTTTCTCAATGCACCCTACGAGGGATTCCTCCAGGTCTCGAAGAAGCTCAACGAACTAACCCCGGGCGACCACGAAAAGAAGACCGCACTGTTTTCGACCGGCGCGGAGGCCATTGAGAACGCCGTGAAGATTGCACGTAACTACACGGGCAAGAACCGCATCGTCGTCTTCGACGGCGCGTTCCACGGCCGCACGAACCTCACCATGACGATGACGGCGAAGAACAAGCCGTACAAGTCTGGCTTTGGCACCCTCGCCTCTGATATCTACCGCGTGCAGGGTTCCTACCCGCTGCGCGACGGCCTGAGCGGCGCAGACGCGGCGGAGCGCACCATCCGCTCCATCGAGCAGGTCATTGGCGCGGAGGACATCGCAGCACTTGTCATCGAGCCGCTGCAGGGCGAAGGCGGCTTCATCGAGCCAGCCGAGGGCTTCCTTCCGGCGCTGCTGGAGTGGTGCCGCGCGAACGACGTCGTCTTCGTCGCAGACGAGATTCAGGCCGGCATGTGCCGCACGGGCGACTGGTTCGCGAGCAATCACGAGGGCCTAGTCCCGGACCTCATCACCACGGCAAAGGGCGTGGGCGGCGGTATGCCGCTGTCAGCCGTCACCGGCCGTGCCGAAATCATGGACGCACCGGGACCGGGCTCCCTGGGCGGCACGTACGCCGGCAACCCGGTGGCGTGCGCGGCCTCGCTCGCGGCCATCGCAGAGATGGAGGAGCACGACCTCGCGGCACGTGCCCGTGAGATCGAAGCGATTGCCCGCGAGATCCTCGAGCCACTCACCGAGCTGCCCACCGTCGCCGAGGTCCGCGGCCGCGGCGCGATGATTGCCCTCGAGTTCGTCGACGAGAACGGTCGCCCGAACCCAACGCTCACCTCCGCCGTCGCGAGCGCCTGCAAGGAGCAGGGCGTCCTCATCCTCACCTGTGGTCTGGACGGCAACGTCATCCGCCTCCTGCCGCCGCTGGTCATCAACGAGTCCACCCTGCGTGACGGCCTCGAGGTCCTCGCCGCAGAAATCCGTAAGAACTAAAGCACACCCCCACTTACCCTGCAAGGAGAACCAACATGTCTGACAAGCACATCTACGACTGCATCATCCTCGGCACCGGCTACGGCGGACTCGGCATGGGCGCCCAGCTCGCTAAGGACAACATTGAGAACTTCCTCATCCTCGAGGCCGCGGACGAGGTCGGCGGCGTGTGGCGCGACAACACGTACCCGGGTGCAGCCTGCGATACCCAGGCTCTCATCTACTGCTACTCCTACTTCCTCAACCTCGGCGTGTCCCGCATGTTCGCCGGCCAGGACGAGATGCTCGGCTACCTCAAGGCGCTCGCCACCGAGTTTGGCCTCTACGAGCACATCAAGTTCAACAACCGCATCGTCCGCTCCGAGTGGAACGAAGAGCTCAAGGCCTGGGAGATCGCCACCTCCACCGGCGATATCTACTACGGCCGCGTCTTTGTGGGCGCCTGGGGCCAGCTCTCCAAGCCGAAGGTTCCAGACTTTGCCGGCCGCGAGACCTTCGAGGGTACGCAGTTCCACTCCGCCGAGTGGGACCACGCCGTCGACCTCAAGGGCAAGAATGTTGCCGTGGTGGGCAACGCGGCATCAGCTGTCCAGCTCGTGCCGGAGGTCGCTAAGGAGGCCGGACACCTCGCCGTCTTCCAGCGCTCCGCGAACTACATCCTGCCGCGTAACCAGGTCATCTTCACCGACGAGGAGCTGCGCGAATTCCAGGAGAACCCGGAGTCTTACCGCGCCATTCGCCAGGAGATCCACGACACCCGCGAGGACGGCTTCGAGCGCACCCGCAAGGGCACCGACGCCGCTCAAGAAGGCGTCGAGCAGGCCATGGAGCACCTCACTTCCCAGGTCAACGACCCGGAGCTGGTAAAGAAGCTCACCCCGACCTTCGCGTTCGGCTGCAAGCGCATCCTGCGCTCCGATGACTTCTACCCGACTTTCAACCGCGACAACGTCTCGCTGGTCACCGAGAGCATCGAGGAAATCACCCCGCAGGGTATCCGCACCGCAGACGGCGTGGAGCACGAGTTCGACGTCATCATCTACGCCACCGGCTTCTACTCCCAGGAGTTCCAGGGAGACCTACCAGTCATTGGCCGAGGTGGCCTCGACCTGCGCGAGCGCTGGGGCAACGCGCCGGAGGCTTACCTGGGCATGACCGTAGACGGCTTCCCCAACTTCTTCATGCTCTACGGCCCGAACACGAACCTCAACCACCACTCGGTCGTGGCCATGCTCGAGGAGCAGGACAAGTACATTCGCCAGGCCGTCGAGTACCTCCGCGACAACCCGGACAAGGTCCTGGACGTCGACCCGCAGGTCCTGCGCGAGTTCAACGACCGCATCCAGGCTGAGCTCAACGAGTCCGCCTTCTCCGCCGACTGCTCCTCCTGGTACAAGAACGAGGACGGCAAGGTCATCAACAACTGGTCCGGCAACGTCGCCGAGTACCAGGACCTCACGCGCACCCTCGAGCTGGCTGACTACGGGGTGGCCTAATGCACACGCTCGCTGACGAATTCACTGGCCGCCCCATCACGGAGGACGCGTGGAAATCCGTGGGTCCCTTCCGTGCCGGTGGCGGGGTGTCCTTCCACCACATCGAGATTCCCACGGTGCGTGAGAGCTACATGACTTCGACCGCCAAGAACGGACTCACGGAAGCCACGGAGCCGTTCACGCAAGACTTCGAGGTAGGCGAGTTCCGGGTCCGCCTCACGGACCCTCGCCCCGCCAGCGAGCGTGACGCCCCCACCCCCGCCATCCTATTCATCCATGGCGGTGGCTGGCTCATGGGCAACCTGGACACGCACCACTCCGCGGTACGCCGCCTCGCGGTCGAGTCCGGGCTGCCGGCGGTGGCGGTCGATTACCGCCTCGCGCCGGAGCACCTCTACCCCGCTGCCATCGATGACTGCCGCGCCGCGTTGCGTTGGCTTTCCGACGCCGCCGCTCCGCACGGTCTGCACGTCACCAACGTCGCCATCGCGGGCGACTCGGCGGGTGGTCAACTCACGGCCATCCTGGCGAACGAGTTCTCCGGGGACGACTCCGTCGCCCCCATCTCCAGCCAGGTGCTCATCTATCCCATCACGGATATCTCGGATCAGCGCACGGAGTCTGGCGCCTCGTACCAGCGCGTGACCGAGGGCTTCCCCATGGTGGCGGAGACCATGCGCTGGTTCATCCGGACCTACCTGCCGGAGGGCCAGGACAAGACGGTCGCCGACCTGTCCCCGCTGCTCCACGAGCTGCCGGAGAACCTGCCGCCCGCCTACGTCATTACGGTGGACAACGACCCGCTCGCGGACGAGGGCGGCGAGTACGCCCTCAAGTTGGCCAAGGCCGGCTGTGACGTCCGGTACGAGCACCTGCGCGGGTACCACCACGGCTTGTTCACGTCTGCCGGCGTGATGCAGTGTGGCGAGGAAGGCCTGAGCGACATCGCGAAGTTCATCGCCGTCCACGCTCGCAAGCACGCGTAACCCCGAAGCCCCAGTGTGAAGTGCTTCTTCGCGCTGGGGCTTTCGTGAACCAAACTCTAGGAATTTCCCTTCACTCATCCCTACAATCAAATATCTATCGACCGAAAGGTAAACCAATGATTCAACGAGCTTTAGGCATCTCCATGGCCTTCATTGGCGTCCTCGTCGGCGCGAGCTTCGCCTCCGGCCGCGAGGCCCTCCAATACTTCGTTGCGTTCGGCAACTGGGGCATTGTTGGCGCCATCGTGACGTCCATCTGCGTCATGATTGCCGGCATCTCCATGCTGCAGCTGGGCAGCTACCACCGCGCGAAGGACCACAACTCGGTGTTCACGGTCATCTCCGGCCCCGTGACCTCCCGCGTCCTCGACATCGCGACGATGACGTGTCTCTTCTGCATCGGCTTCGCCATGTTCGCGGGCGCTGGGTCCAATATGAAGCAGCAGTTCGGTTGGGACATCTGGATCGGCGCGGGCATCATGCTGGCCCTCGTCCTGCTCACCGGCCTCCTCGACGTGGACAAGGTCACCAAGGTCATCGGCGCCGTCACTCCGTTCATCATTATCCTCATCACCATCGGCACGATGTACACCATCTTCACCGCGCAGCCCGACTTCACGCACCTCAACGAGCAGGCACAGGAGATTCCCACGACGCTGCCCAACTGGTGGGTCTCGGCCATCAACTCGGTCGGCCTCCAGGTCATCGTCGTAGTGTCCATGGCCATCGTCATCGGCGGCAACTTCCTCGACTCTCGCGAGGTCGGCCTCGGCGGCATCATCGGCGGCTTCATCTTCCTCTTCCTCCTCGCCGTGCTCGTCGGCTCCATGTACATCTCCGTCGAGACCGTCCTGGAGACGGACATGCCGACCCTCGCTATGGTCACCAAAATTCACCCGGCCCTCGGTACGCTCATGGCATTTGCCATCTACGGCATGATCTACAACACGGCCATCGGCATGTTCTACGCCTTGGCCAAACGCCTCACCCGCGACCACCGTCAGCACTTCTACAAGGTCTACGTCGCCATCGTCCTCGTCGGCTTCGTCCTGTCCTTCATCGGCTTCTCTGAGCTCATCGGCTGGGTCTACCCCATCCTGGGCTACATGGGCATCCTCTGCATGTTCGTCATCGGTTGGTCCTGGTGGAAGAACCGCCGCGAGCTCGAGAGCGAGACCCAGCTGCGCCGCCGTGCCCGCGAGCTCATGGCCAAGCGCTTCGAAGGCGAAGAGGCGCTCACCCAGGACGAGGAGCAGGAGATCATCGCCATCGCCCGCATCTCCAACATCCCGGAGCACACCTTCATCGAAGAAATCGCAACGGAGATCAACGCCCGCGAGGACATCACCGTCGCCTCGACGCTACCACTGTCCACTGCAGATGACAGCGTCGACATCGCCGATCTCGAGTCCGCAGCCTCCGTCACCGACATGAAGACCGCCGAGAAGAAGGCGCGCACCCGCTCGTAGGCACGCCGAGTTGCCCGCTTCCCCCTCGTGGGGAGCGGGTCTTTCGCGTCTTGGCGCTAGTGACACGGCACGTCGGGGACCGAATTCGCGCCGCTTGTAAATCCTGCCGTCGTTGCCTTTGTAGTAGACGTCCCCGTCTCCCTTTTTCATGTTGTGGCATTCGCAAAGCATGAACAGGCTATCGAGGTTCGTCTCCCCGCCTTTGATGGCTCATGCCGCGAGCGCTCACGCTGTGCACGTTGTCCCACATCGGTTCGCCGCGGCTCAGACAAGAGAAATGCCACAAGCGCTCAGTTCTAGTAGCTGGGCGCCTGTGGCGGTAGGCGTGAGTCGATACGGACTAGGAACGGTCCTCGCGTGATACAGAGGTATCGGTCTTTACATCCTGAGTGTGGAAGTGCGGGGTCGGACGGCCTTGCTCGTCCACGTCATTGAGTTGGGCGAGCTCAGTGAAGTCCGCCTGAGCATCCGCGAAGCCCTCGTTGGGGTCAATCTCGTCGAAGTTACGGATCGTGCCGTCGCGCTCATCCTTGAACATGTCCTTGCCGTAAATGACAAGCACCATGATGATGCCCGCAGCGAAGCCCCAGGCCGCGCCCTGCGTGGCGAGGACACCAGCAGTAATGCCTGCGATGCCGAGGTCCTTCTGATTCTTTGCCTCCATGATGCCCACACGGACGGAGACGAAGCCCTGAATGATGAGAGTGAGCGCCAAGCCGATGGGCAGGATGGGCTCAACGAAGGAAATAATGGGCAGAAGCAACAAGCCGGTGTTTGTTCCCCAGCGGAAAGAGCCAGCACCGCCGAAGACGGAGCGCATGGCGCGCTTACCCTGCTTGTAGCGCTCAACAATGACGACGTGCATCGCCGCCCAGAGCGGACCACACATAGCGACGTCAGGGCCGATGATCGACATGATGATATTGCGTCCGCCGAAGAGGAGGTGGGCACGCGACGGGCTGTAGACCACGGCTTCATCGGTACGAACGTGGTCCGCTTCCTTAAGCACCGCGTTGGCTTGGAGGACGTCACCGAACACCACGATGTAGGCGGCAAGCACGGTCGGAATAGCTGTGAGGAACATGTGCGCAGGCGGTAAGCCAAGACCGAAGATGGTGTACTCGCTCCACAAGGTAGCGAAGTCAGGGCTGGAGAAGCCCCACTCGATGTCCGGCCACGGTGCCTCGCCGACCAGTGGTGCAACGAAGATGGCTACGAAGATAGCTGGCAGGATGCCCAACGAAGCGATGAAGCGCCAACCGGCCGCTTTCTGACGCAGACCAGCGAAGGACCGCGAGTACATCAGGTAGAACGCGATGGCCACCGCGATGGTGATGGTCACGGGGTACGAGTGGAAGCGACCATCTTCCTTGAATACGGAGAAGATAGCGGCGATACCTGCGCCGAGGACGATGCCCGCGCGCAGTCCGGAAGGAATGACGCGCACAACCTTCGACGCCAATCCTGTGACGCCGAGAGTGATCGAAAACATGCCAAGCAAGAGCTGGAAACTGATGAGCGCCCAGACGCGTTGTTCGCCTTCGGGGAAGGTCTGCACGTACACGGTAAGCAGCGGGATAGCCGGGGTGATCCAGCCCGGGACGACGGGGTCGCCAAGCAGGTGGTGCGTGAGGTAGAGCAGACCGTTGAGCATGACCACGGCGAGGGCAACCTCGAAGGGCATGCCGAGTGCCTCGGTCATGAGCGGAATGGCGCCAAGGTCGACGACGCACATGAACAAACCTTGGGCGTAGTCCGGCCACTCAATGCGGTAGTGGACAAACGGCAGGCGAATGTCGAAAGGACCGGCCTTCCAGTGCGGAGATTCTTGGCCGATACCCTGTTCAGGCTCAGCCAGTGCCTTCGATGCCTGATGATCTTCAGGCTGGGATGCGGAACGAGACATGAGATACCAATCTGATGAAAAATATGAAGCCCGGCCACCGCGCTCGAGGCGCGGTTCCGGGGTTGGCGAACGCCCCGAGCTGGGGCTGGACGAGAATTAGTCGAACTCGATGATCTGACGCAGCGCCACGCCCTCAGAGAGGTTGTCCATGGCCTGGTTGATATCGGCAAGCTTGATGTGGCTGGAGATGAGGCCTTCAGCGTTGAGCTTGCCGTCGCGCCAGAGCTGCTCGTACTTCGGGATGTCCTTGGTCGGGACGGAAGAACCGAGGTAGCAGCCATGGACGCGACGGGCCTCGCCAGTCATGACGAGAGGGTCGATGGCGATGGTGGAGCCCGGCGCCGGCAGACCGACGGTGACGGTCAGACCGCCCGGACCGGTGAGCTTGTAGGCAGTTTCGAGAGCCTTGGGGTGACCGGCGGCCTCGACGACGGCGGTGAACTTCTTGCCGGAGGCTTCGGCCTCAGCCGGGGTCATGGCATCGGTGGCGCCAAGCTCGATGGCCTTGGCACACTTGTCAGCCTGCATGTCGATGCCCACAATCTCCTTCACACCGAGTGCTGCGGCGGTGATGATAGCGGACATGCCCACGCCACCGAGGCCGACAACGGCAATGGAATCTTCCGGCTTCGGGTCAATCTCGTTGAGGATGGCGCCGCCTCCCGTGAGGATGGCGCAGCCAAAGATGGCGGCGATGTCGGCAGGGACGTCAGAACCGATGGGAACAACGGAGAGCTCAGAGACGACCGCGTGCGTCGCGAAGCCGGAGACGCCGAGGTGGTGCTGGACGGTCTCGCCGTTGCGGGTGAGGTGGCGGGTACCGCGGATGAGCGTGCCCTCGTTGTTGGTCTTGGAACCGACCTCACACGGCATCTTTCCGTCGGTCTTGCAGCCATCGCACTCGCCGCAGCGCGGGAGGAAGGTCATGACGACATGGTCGCCGACCTTCACCTTGCTCACACCGGGACCGACTTCCTCGACGACGCCAGCAGACTCGTGGCCGAGCAGCATGGGCAGCGGGCGCGGACGGTTGTTGTTCACCACGGACAGGTCCGAGTGACAGATGCCGGCCGCGGTGATCTTAACCAGGATTTCGCCTTCGCCCGGCGCGGTGAGCTCAAGCTCGCTGATGGAAATCGGCTGCGAATCCGCGTAGGGACGCGCGGCATCCGAGCGCTCGAGCACAGCGCCCTGGATGGTGATGGTGTCAGACATGTGGACTCCTTCGAGGTTGTGTGATGTGCAACTCAATCTAGTCAGAATCCAGCAGGACGCCAGAGGTTTCCTTAGGAGAATAATCCACCATTCAGCGTGACGGGTGTGTAAATCTACACACCCGTGTGGCTGCGGCCTCGCGCTAGCGCACGAATCCGGAGCGCAAGCTGGGTATCGAGGCTTCGCTCCCCTGTTGCCCAATCCTCCCCAAGGACCCGGCTAATGCGCTCGAGGCGCTGGCGCACGGTATTAACGTGGAGGTACAACTCGCGTGCGGTTCCGGGAATGCTGTGTCCGCTCAAGAAGAACTGGTAGGCCGTCGCCTCGAGCTCCGTGTCATGCGCGGCGTCGTACTCAACAAGCGCGCCCACACTACGCCTTACGAGCGTCGCCAGTGCACTCGGGTCCGCTCTCAGGATGAGCCCCACTGCACCGAGCGTATCTTCGGTGACGAGCTCGCCGCTCATGCCCAATGTGATCGCGGCATCGAGGTACGCCATCGCCGAATCGTGTGCCTCGTGCGCCTCCGTCACACCGGCAACGGGTGCGGCCGCAACGAAGACGGGCGCGGACGACTCCGCGACGAGCCGACGCACGGACGTTGCGACATCCCTATCCGGCTGAAAGAGCACGCAGTAATGCTGCTCATGACGCGTGACTGCCGACGCCCCATCGAGCAACCCATCCAGACGCATCCGGGACAGTGCCGGGTCGGCGCAGTTGATGCCGAGGAAATACAGCGACTCTGGTTGCGCGAGGTCGATGCCTGTCAGCCGTTTGAGACGCAACGCCTCTTCATTTCCGGCGGTGCCCACTGCGACGGAGTAGACAAGGTCATCAACCTTGCGCGCGGTGGCATCGACAAGCGCCTCGTTGAAGAGAGCGATGGCGGCGAAAGCCGCGGAGGCATGCCCCACGACGCGCAGCTCCACGTCGTTAATACCTTTGGGCACGCAGATCGCCCCAAGGAAACGCCCATGGAACTCGACCGGAAGCACGCTGCGATTATCCACGCTCCTCGTGTTGTTGTGCTTGCGTGCCGCGGCGATGGCATCCGCCCACTCGTCGCGCGTACCATCGCCCACGAAGGTAGATGATTCTTCTAGCCACAGCTCGACCTGCACGCCCAAGAACTCGCTAAGCACCTCCGCAAGTTCCTCGAACCGTGCATCGCCGATGAGGACTGCGAGCAGCCGGGAGTCGGCATCGGCAAGCTTATGCAATTCCTCGACGTGGGTGCGCAGTTCCAACTGCGAACGGCTGAGCTTCGCGACAGACTCGCCCTGGGCCTCGATGACGCGCGCCGTATCAAGTGCTACCGCCGTCATCGCGCCGAGGAGCTCGATAGCCATAATTTCATCACGCGAGTAATGCCGCGGGTGGCGGTCGCCGACGAGCAACGCGCCCACAGTCTTGCCACTGATGCGAATGGGCGCACCCAGAATGCCTCGTATGCCCTCGGCTTCCACCGCCTCATCCACGTAATCGACGTGACTGACCTCCGGATCCTCAGCGTGATCATATGTCCAGGCGGGGCGATTCGTGGCCGCCACTATACCCAAGATGCCAGTGCCGATGGGCATGCGGATATTCCTAAATTCCTCCGTCACAACGCCAGCCGTAGCAAGGATATTGGTAAACCCCGACTCGTCATCGTTAAGACTGATGTACCCAATGTGCGCGCCAATGATAGAGCGCGCATGGCGCACGATGGCGTCAAGCACGTCATTCGACGCGCGACCCGCATTGAGCATTTGCGAGACTTCCAAAATCTTCGTCGACATGACGCGCCACGTGCGGTTGGAATCGATGGTGTTTTCCAGCATGCGCAGCGCCGAAAGCTCGTCCTCCTGCAAGGGCGCGAGCAAATGATCAGGGATGGTCACCGAGCTATTGAGTCTGCGCAGGATTTCGCTCAATGCTGACACGGCGTCCTCCTTTCCCTTCGCACACGCCTGTGATACGTGTCCATCTTGGCACACGCAGAGACTACGCACTGGCGTTTTCGCAGGCCCACGTCAGGCGTGCCGGGAGCTGGCGCTTTCGACACATTCCCAACCAATGTCGACTCCGGGCTACTACATGCTCTCGCTTGAACGGGCCTGACCCCCGAAAAGTGGACACGTCGGGGGTCAGGCCTAGGCGCGCCGTTGGAAGATTCCTACGACGCCCCTTTCGGTTCAAAGACGATGAAGCTCGTCTTCGACTAGCGCAGCGGGCCAAAGTCCTCAATCTCCGGCAGGGTCTCCCCTGTCTCGATGAGGTGGGCCAGTGCGCGGCCGGAGGCTGGGCCGAGGACGACGCCCCACATGCCGTGGCCGCCCTGACTTAGTTCATTGACGGGTGCATGATCCGGTTAATGAGGGACTCTGCGGTGACTTGGTTGGGTATAAATATGTCCCAGTCACTCGCGCCGGTCTGTGAGATTTCCTCGAAGGGTGTGCCCTAGCCGTTGCGAACGGCGCCTTCGGCCTCATGGACAAAGCCCTCGGCCTCCAGCTCGTATTTGAAGTCGATGATGAACGGGCTTCCTCGTCCATCCACGAGTCGACACCGCCGTCGACCACCTCGTCGTAGACGTCGAAAGGTAAAAGGCATCTACCGGTTTCTTAAACGATGGCGTAAACGCCCCACGTCAGAAGGAATCCGGTTACTCCAAATACAGTCGAAAGAAGCGTCCACGACTTAAGCCCCTGTTTCACTGACAGCCCCAAGTACTTGGTAACAATCCAGAAACCAGAGTCATTGATGTGCGATAGACCAAGAGCACCAAAACCGATTGTCAACATGACCAACGAAGTCTGAGCAGTGCTAAGACCGGCATCAATAATCGGCTGATTAATCAAACCCGCCGTTGTAAGCATCGCTACCGTAGCGGATCCTTGTGACGCGCGAAGTGCCAGCGAGAGCAAGAACGCCATGAGAATCAACGGCATATGTGCGTTCACAAGGATGTCTGATAGAACTTTTCCAATACCGGATTCCACGAGAACGTTGGCGAAGCCACCGCCAGCACCAGTGACAAAAATAATGACCGCCACTGCCGGAAGCGCTGAATCCATAACGCTGGCTCCCCGTTCGAGGTTCCAATGCTGCTGGCGACCGATGAAGAACCACGCAACGATCACAGCTATCAGGAGCGCGACCGGAGAGCTGCCAATGAAGCTTACGAAAGCATTCACCGTCGTACCTTCTTTTGTCAGCATCGCACCGGTAGTTCCCACCATGATCAGAACAATCGGAAGTAGGATCAGACCGAGGATGAGAAACGGCGACGGTGCCACTCCAGTCGGGCCCATGTCCTCGAGCTCGACAGGAGACTTGTCGCGCTCAATCTTCTCAACTTTCAGTAGCTTGGCTGCAAAGAAACCGATCGCAGTAGTGATTGCCGCGATGGGCAAACCAAACGTAAGCATCATGCCCACATCCGAGTCTAAGACCCCAGCTACCGCGACTGGTCCCGGGTGCGGTGGAAGCGTGACATGGACAGTTAACAACGCGCCAGCAACCGGCAGACCGATCTTGAGAGGATTTTGCTTGGCTACCGCCGAAAATCCAAATATTATCGGCGCGAGAATAATGAATCCAACGTCGAAAAATACGGGGATGCCTAGGATGAACGCAGCAAGCGTCACCGCGCCGGCGACTTTTGCGGGACCAAGACGAGTCGTAAAGTATTGAGCAACCGCCTCCGCACCACCGGATACCTCTATCATCTTGCCGAGCATGGCACCAAGGCCGACCACGACAATTACTGATCCAAGCGTTTTTCCGACACCGTCGGTAACGGTGGAAACCGCGTCTCCTAAAGGGATACCGGAGCACAAAGCGGTGGCGATAGATACACCGATTAAAGCCACGAAGGCCGGTACCCGTAGCCAAATCACGAGCAATAGAAGGACCGCGACTGCTACGACGCCGAGTCCTAGGAGCGCCATGCCCGTCACGGTTATGCGTCCTGTGCCTTGGCCGGAGCCACGATACGGATAATTGAGGAATCATCCATAGCACCTTGTCCACGGACAAGGCCAGCGAGGTACTGCTGTTCAGCAGCTGCCGCAAGCGGCACACCAATTCCCGCCTTCTTGGCTGCAGCAGTCACAATACCCATGTCCTTAACAAAAATATCCAGGCGACTCTTCACCTCAGCCCCGTCACCGTCATAAGCCTCCAGCATTCGCTGGCCACGATCGCCGAGCATGAACGAGGAAGCAGCGCCGCTCATCAATGCATCAAGCGCCGCGGCTGGGTCAAGCCCCAAACGGTCCGCGAGAGCTAGAGCCTCTCCTGCAGCAGCTATGTGTACGCCACACAAGAGCTGATTGACAGTCTTTAGCGCCTGCCCTTTACCTGGGGCATCTCCAACGATGACCAAGTTAGAAGCCATCTCTTCCAGTACCGGACGAATCTGTTCTACGACGGTAGGTTCTGCGCCAGCTGTCACCAGCAAGTCGCCTTCTCCTGCGCGGACTGGACCACCAGAAACCGGAGCATCCACGATATTCAGGCCGATTTCTTTTAGCCGTTTTGCGGCATTTTCGACAGCTTCGATACCGACTGTAGAAGTCAACAGCACTACAGCACCCGGGGTCATGTGGGAAGCAATATCTCCGTCACCGAAGAGGGCATCAAGAAGCTGTGCTTCGTTTCGGACGGCGAGAAGAACGACATCCGCGCCCTCGGCGGCATCTGAAGCGTTTGTATAGGTCTCGATACCGGCGGCCTTAGCGAGCTCCAGACGCGGTTGAGCGATGTCGACGCCTCGAACCGTGAAACTCTTGGCAAGATTCGTGGCCATAGGAAGTCCCATAGCTCCCATGCCGACGACAGTAACAGTGAAAGACATTGTATTCTCCTAAAAAGTGTTGAGATAATTGCTTATTTGCGTAGAGATCCAGTTAGAGCATCGAAAGACTAACTGGAAGTACTCGCAGACAACGTGTCCACGCCCTCAGCAAGCGACGCATCAGTTCCGACATTGCCTGCGAAGACAATGTATGGGACACCTGTCGCCGGACCTTCCTGGGTGGTCCAGAGTGAGATGATGCCGGGTTGCATTGGTCCGATGACTATCGCACGAGTCATTTCGAGTCCCTTGGAAGCCACATCCGATGAGGTGATTCCGCCTTTGGCGATAACGAAGCGTGGAGTAACTCGGTGAACGACTTGATTTACGGTGCCGACTAAGGCAGCAGAGACGGCACGGGCGATGGCGAGCGATTCGTCGCCATCTTCGCCCTTAACCAGTTCACGGGAGGTATGAAACACAACGTTTCCAGCGGCCAGCTTGGCAGTGACGGTATCAACAAGCTCTGCGAGATAGACTTCGCTCCCGTCACTCAAGACACGGCGAACGTCGAGCTCGACCACGGCAGGATTGTTCCTCTCGAGAAGTTGATGAAGCTGTCGTGTCGTCGTTGGCACGTGAGACCCCACCACGATGAGTCCGCCCTCTGCAAATTCTCCTTGCGTGGAGGAATGTCGTGCTGCTTCTATCCGTGCCGGGGTCAACGGGGCCGGAACACCCTGACCAATTCGAGCTCGGACAAAAGGAGGGCCGACGCGGTAAATGAAGTGCTTCCCTTGCGCCTCTGCTTTGATGAGCCCGAGCGAGAGCAGTCGTAAATCATCCTCCGTCACAATGTCTGGGACGACAGGCTGGCGATCGTTTGCTTGGACAAGAACCTCAGCGATTGCGTCAGCACCGGCGCGGATCACGTTCAAATCAAGACGTAGTACTTGGGTTGCTTTCACTGCACCGCTAGTCTTCTCTTCAATCCACTCAGGGAGGCGGGAGTTGGTATAACCGAAGGTCGCGTCTTCCGCAAACTCGGTCTCGCCCACCGGCTTGAAGCCTTCTGCAGCACTCCCCGCGTAATGAGTTGAACCGACCGTAATACGACCAGCATCTCCGAAAGCCGGGACAATAACGAACCCATCGACGGTCGCACCATGAGCTTCAACTTTGTCGGCGAGGGTATCTGGCTCAAGCGGGTAGTGCCCACGCAATGTCGAATCGCTGCGTGAAACGAATGAGATACTAATGCCACGAGCATCGGCAGCCGCGAAAGCAGCATCAGCGACTTCCCTATTGATAGCCTCCGCGTCGACTGGTGCCAACGAACGAGAATTGGTCATGACGTAAATGGCTGGTGCATTTTGCTCAAATGCCCATGCAAGATCAGCTTCAGTCCAGCGCGTCAATACCGGTAAGCCCGCAACGGATTGCGTACCAGTTGGATCATCATCCAAGACAATCAACACTTGATGCGGGGCAGCATCCACGGCTTCACGAACCTCATCTGCAGAAACCTCGACGCCTGATGCGTAGCCTGCTGTAATCTCCGCAAGTGATTGAATGGTCACTCTAACTCCTTAGTGCTTAGACCTCTGAGGACTTGAGGTTAAGACTAATGCCCGCGGCAGGAACAGGGAAGTACTTTTCTGTTTTTCACCCCCGCCAACCCGCCGCATCAAAGGGTTAAATACGGTGAAACACTACGTAAACAGCTGATTGTCGTTACAAACTTTCCACTTGCAAACGGCCAATAGTGGCCCCCAAATGGGTTAATATTCTCCCACCAACCGCTGCAAATCATCAA
This sequence comes from Corynebacterium sp. HMSC05D08, assembly GCF_001807215.1. NCBI lineage: Bacteria > Bacillati > Actinomycetota > Actinomycetes > Mycobacteriales > Corynebacteriaceae > Corynebacterium > Corynebacterium sp. HMSC05D08. Next base: position 18,634 of record NZ_KV788340.1, read on the forward strand.
AAGTCTGCGCCATGTGCGCGCGCATCGCGTTCTTTGCTCCTTCTTCATCACTTGCCTTGATTGCAGAATAAATTCGGCGATGATGTTCTTGCGCACGTTCGGCGACCTCCAATACTGCGCTTGTCCGCAGGCGCGATGTCGCCAGCTCCCCCTCGAGAGGGATCATAAGCGCAGTAACGACCGGGTTCTTGGTGGCTTCAAAAACTGCATTGTGGAATTCGACGTCAGATTTCGCTATGCCAGCGACATCATGAGCTTCCAAGGCCGCGTCATAAGCATCAAGTGCCGTCTGCATTCGATCTAAATCACTATCCTCAGCACGCGCTGCTGCATGACCACAAGAACCAACTTCGATCATTCGACGCACCTCGGTGAGATGGAAACCGACTTCACCGGGAGATAAAGTTCGAGAAATGAAGTCGACGCGGCTGCGCACATCGCTCCAATGATCAAGCGGAGCAACGAAAGTACCTCGGCCATGGACTACTTCCAGCACTCCACGATCTGCAAGTGTGCGAACGACCTCACGCATTGTTGGGCGCGAAACGTCAAGAAACTCCGCTAGCTTCGCTTCACCCGGAATCACTTGTCCTAGCTCGAATTCTTTGTCAGCAATAGCTTGCATTATGCGATCAACGCCCTGAGTGACACGGTCCTTACGCATGATGACAATCTCCCCTACACTGCAGTCCTCTAAGGTTTGCGTCCAATGACAACAACTACTTATACATCATACAAACAACTCCTCAGAGGACCGGGGTTTCCGTCTAGTTGTTGAAAGGTGCATACCTCTTCACACCTCGCACGCTCTCCTAAATTGGCGCAGGCGAGTCTTCTCCGCTGAGTTTGCCGGATAAGATCCGGTGCCCTACTCAAACTCAGTCCCCGTGTGTTCCGGAACGAATGTTATAACAGCAGTCGCATGATTTGTCAGATTAAAATCTAACTTCCGGAGCAATGTCAAAGAACACCGTATCTCGCGCGGTGAAGTCGATGGCAACTTGTCTACTAACGCAGCGGGTCAAAGTCCTTAATCTCCGGCAGGGTCTCCCCTGTCTCAATGAGGTGAGCGAGGGCGCGGCCGGAAGCTGGGCCGAGGACAACGCCCCACATGCCGTGGCCGCCGGCGACGTAAACGTTCGGCGCCTTGGTTGCACCGATGAGAGGCAGGCCGTCTGGGGTGACTGGGCGGCTGCCCACCCATTCGTCCTGACGGTCATCGAAGTTGATGCCAGTGAACATCTCACTTGCGTGCTTAATCATGGACTGGACACGCTTGGGGTCGAAGGGAGCGTCGGCATCGCGGAACTCCATGGTTCCGGCGATGCGGAAGCGGCCCTGGTACGGGGTGCAGGCAAGACGCTGGGCTGGCAGGTAGACCGGATAGTCGATGGATTTCTCGCCGGTGTCGACGCTGAAGGAATAGCCGCGGCCTGCTTGTACGCGGGTACGCACGCCAAGGCGGCGAGCGAGCTTCGGCAGCCATGCACCAGTTGCGATAACCACGTTATCCGCCTGCAGGCGCTCACCCGTGGAGAGCTCAACTACTGGCTTGCGGGTGGACTGGACATCCACCACGGAAGCACCGGTGCGGATTTCGACGCCGCGGGAGCGGAGGGCGTCGGCAAGCTTGTGTGCAAACGGGCCCGGCTCGAAGTAGCGCTGGTTGCCCAGCTTGAATACGAGGTTCACCGAATCAGACAGGTGGGGGACAAAGTCGCGAGGATTGGAAATCTCCTCGAAAGGCACTTCCTGGCCGTGGCGTACGGCGCCTTCGACCTCTTCGATGAAGCCGGCGGCCTCAGCCTCATTCTTGAAGGCGATGATAAAGGGGCTGTCCTTGGTCCAGGATTCCACGCCACCCTCAACGAGCTCGTCGTATGCGCCCAGCGCCTTCAGGTTGATGGGAGTAAGCGCCTTCATGGTGCGGTCCCAGGCGCGCTGGTTCGCGTTCGCCATGAACCGCACACCAAAGTCCACGACCTTGGGGTCCGGAACCAGCGGCACGTGCAGTGCTGCGTTCGGGTCGAGGAATGCCTGAGGGGTGTAGCGCCACAGCTCACGATTTGCCAGCGGGATGGTCTTACCCGGGCTCAACCAACCGGCGTTGCCCCACGAGGAGCCGGCTGCCACGCCGTCGCGGTCAATGACCGTGACCTCGTGTCCGGCTTTACGCAGGAACCAGGCGGTGGACAAACCCACCATGCCCGCGCCGATAACGATTGAATGATTTGCCACCACTTTCTGCTCCTTAAATAGTCACGGTTTTAGCCAGCCCCTGCATTGGCGCAAGCTAGGTTCTATGTCACATATTAAGACAATTGTGGGAAATGCTACTACATCCCATAGACCGCGACACCCGTTATGAATAGGCACAGTTAAATAACCAGAAACATTAGAAAGCTGAGCAAGAATGAGCAGTGACAATAATTAAATAGCGCCTCCCTATTAGCTCTAGAAATCTCGAAACTTGGGCCCAAGGTAAGGAATGGCAAATAAGCGAATCGGCTTGACCCAAGCACCGAAGGCTGAAGCAAAGAGGAGCAGACATGAAGGACATCAAGGTCAATCGACTCATCACCCTGCTTCTGGGAATCGCTCCAGCCACCGGCGAAGTGATGAGACTTCCGGCCTTGCACATCGGTATGTGGGAGGTTCCGCTCGTTGTGGCTTCGGCGCTCTTTGTGATGGTCACTTTGTGGTGAGCACCGCGGTCGCACTATTGAGGCAGGGGCCTACGGCATCGACAATGAGCGCAATATCTTCCTCGGAGTAGTCAGCATGAGCCGTAAGTCTTAGCAATGCCTGTCCGAGCGGTACCGACGGATAGCGGATCGGAGAAACAATTACTCCCCTTTCAGCTGCCTGTGCCGCACACTCCATAGCTGCGCCCTCAGCGCCTACCGGCAAGACGATAATAGGTGCGGGCGAGTCCACCACTTTCCAACCGTTCGCCCGCAGACGCTGCCGAAGGTTGCGCACGACGCGGGCAAGCCGTTGCACTCGCGAAGGAACGAGAGCTAACGCCGCACTGATGGTGGCTGCCTGCGATGGCGGCATGGACGTTGAGAAGATGTAGCTGCGGCAACGTTGGCGGCATAGCTCGATAAGTGGCTCACTGCCCGCGACGAAAGCGCCCGCCACACCTAAGGCTTTGCTCGCGGTACCGATATAGATATCCGGCAAGGGCAAATCGAAATGCTCACAAACGCCGCGTCCATTTCTGCCAAGTGTGCCGATCCCGTGCGCGTCATCGATCATCAACCAGGCGTTGTAATCCTGAGCAAGTTTCTGAAGCGCATGGAGATTCGCAAGCTCGCCGGACATGGAAAATACGCCGTCACTGACAATCAATCGGCGCTCCGATGCATCGGCAGCAAGCTGCTCTTCTAAGGTTTTCACGTCAAGGTGCGGATAAACAGATGACCGGACCCCTTGGTAGCTCGACTTGGCCAGCCGGATGCCGTCGATGATGCTCGCATGATTATCAGCATCAGAGAAAATAGAAAGTCTCTCGCCACAATCTCGCGCAGCTGCAGCAAGCGCAGGGATTACTCCCATGTTGGCGTGGTAACCCGAACCAAACACGAGCGCTGCCGGCGCACCGACAAACCCAGCCAGATCACGCTCGAGCGCGACGTGATAGTCACTCGTACCCGTGGTCAGACGCGATCCTCCTGACCCCACCCCGGCGCGCAACGTTGCTTTGTGGGCTGCGTCGGCAAGCGCGCGATTCGCCCCGAGCCCCAGGTAATCAGACGATCCCGCAAGCAGCGTTTCACGCCCATCGACCACGGTGTGCGGACTTTGACTACCGCTAATGATCCTTTCGGCTCTTTCCAGACCACGCTCACACCACGAAGTATTGGAACTGAATGCCCAGTCTTCCAGGCTCATTGCCAAGAACCTTCCACGAGGACCGGCTTTTCACGCAGCCACTGCTCTGTCGCCGGAAGTACACTAAGTGCGCCTGAATAGAACAAGACACGTCCTCCTTGTTTCCCGCCTTCAGCCTTGACGTTGCGCAAAGCCGTATAGGAACCTTCGACTGCAACATAACCCGTGGTGTAGCTCGGGTCATCGGAAATACAGACTTCCGCGACAATGCCCGGCGCAGCAAGAGCCTTGGATGCTAAAGCAACGGCATCAGCCCGATGGTTCTTCGACTCGGCACAAAGGAAATCAGCCCAATCAAATGTTCCCACCCGAACGCCACGTTGCCCATGAGTGTCTAGACGCTCACCGGTTTCAGCGCAGACAATGCTCGCACCGCGCATATCGCGGGTGCGGTACAGAAGCTCGATACCTCGGCGGGCTGCGCTCTCGGAAACACGGTTGTTCCTAGTGAGCACGGTTATCATCGCTGTTTGCGCAGACTCCGGGTTCTCGCAGTCCCGTGCACTAACCTTCAAGGCGCTGACATGAGCAATGTCGCTTGCTGCTACCGCCCGCGTAGCAATGTTGATGGAATCCGGCACGCCCTTCTCGTGCCGCAACGCACGAGTAGCAAGCTCTGAGCTCACGCGAGGAACAAGGTGCGGTTCTACGATGCGTTCTGCACCCGAGATATGCCTACCTTCAAGGCTTGCACGCATCTTAATACTCATCAGCACAGTCGAGGTTTCTGCCATGCAGGTATCGTAGCCCAGCATCTTGAACACCGTTCAATAATTATCGAAACAGGGTTAATCCCCTCTCCTCGTTCCGCTCGGAAACGCACTTACCGATGCCAAGTGACAGTGCGACTTCCACGAGACATTAAGAACCCCCACGTGCCTTCCAACCACGTATGTGGTCGGGGCTCGTGGGGGTTGCTTAGTGCAGTGTGTGGGTATTTCCCCTACTGCTGCGATGCGGTGCCCAGGGTTTCTTCCATGCAGGCCTGCTGCTGGGCAGGGTCCTGCAACTCCAAGCACTTGGCGGCGCCGGTGTCGCCGAGGATCTTCACGCCGAGGGCCATGATGACGATGGTTCCAGCGAGGGCCAGGATGGAAGTAATCAGGCCGACGATGGACATCCAGGTGCGGCGCAGCTCCTGCGGGCGATTGCGGCCAACGATCAGCGCGATGATGGAGACGATGATGCCGATTGGGCCGAGCAGCAGCGGCGGAACAATCAGCAGCAGGGACAGCAGCGCGATGATGCCGATGACCATCGCCCAGATAGCAACGGCGTTCTTCTTTGCTGGCTGGCTATCGGCACCAGCGTAGGCCGGGTAGCCGGCGCCAGCGGCGGTTGCGTTCGTGCCGTAAGCATCGTGGGAGGCGTGGTCGTGAGCGGTGTTGTCTACGCCGTAGTTGTTTGCGTCGTGGGCGTACTCCTCGTTCGCCTTGGAGGTTGCCTCACCGTAGGAGGGCAGCTTGCCGGTGCTGTCGCTGCTAAATGGGTTGTTTGCGTTGTACGGGTTCTCTGGGTTGTTCGGGGTGGTCATGTGGTTGGCCTCCTTGGGGCAGCCCTAATTGCGTGCCCTTTATCCAATATGTGCGTTTAAGAACTTATGCGTTTGCAATCGCTTGCGGCCACGTTACTGACGGAACCTGTGAATTCACTGACAAGTGTGCTGTGGCTTGTTTTGTGACGTGGCGGAGTTTGTGGCGCGGCCGAGGTTAGACCGCACCACTGCTACCACTTGCGCAGGTAATCGATGCGCTGACGCAGTTGCTCGGCGTCGCAAAGCGCGGTGGGTGGGCCGCCGCAGGCCTTGCGGACCTCAGTGTGAATGGCGCCGTGGGGGCGGCCGGTGCGCTGCGCGGTAATGGAGACAACGGTGTTGAGCTCCTTGCGCAGGTTGCCAATCTCATCCACCACGCCGGTGGATTCTTGGTTGTTGGCTGGTTCCTCACGGCGCTTCGGGGCGTACTGCATGCCGTAGAGCTTGCGGCGCTGTTCCTCAGCAGCCTCAGCAGCCCGGCGCGCCTTCTCCTCTGCTTCGCGGCGGTCGAGTTCCTCCGACTGCTTCTTGCGCAGCAGGTCCTTGACCTGGTCGGCGTCGAGAAGCCCGGGGATGCCCAGGAAGTCCGCATCGACGTCTTCGGTGATGTCGCCGGTGTTGAACTGCGAGCCGTTAAAGAGCAGGCCGGAAAATTCCGCCTCCGCGCCGAGGGCCTCGTAGGAGGGCTCGAGCATGTCGGGCTCAGACTTCTTACTATTGGCCTCCGCTAACAGTTCGTCGTCCCAGCCCTCTTTATCGGGGCTCTTCTCCTCACCCAGGACATGGTTGCGTTCTTTTTCCATGTTCTCAGCAAGGCCCAGCAGCACCGGCACGGAAGGCAGGAACACCGAGGCGGTCTCACCGGGCATACGCGATCGCACGAAGCGGCCGATTGCCTGCGCGAAGAACAGCGGAGTCGAGGCCGAGGTGGCGTAGACGCCCACCGCCAGGCGAGGGACGTCGACGCCCTCAGACACCATGCGCACTGCCACCATCCACTCGTCGGTGGACTTGGAAAACTCTTCAATGCGGTCCGAGGAGCCCGGGTCATCGGACAAAATCACCGAGACCGGGGTCGAGGAAATCTGCTTCAGGATCTTCGCGTAGGCACGCGCGGTCTGCGTATCGGTAGCCAGCACCAGGCCGCCGGCGTCCGGCATGTTGCGACGCATCTGCAACAGACGCGTGTGTGCGGCCTGCAGCACCGCCGGGATCCACTCGCCCTTCGGGTCCAGCGCCGTCTTCCATGCACGGGCTGTCTGCTCAGGGTTCAAGATATCGCCCAGGCGGGCCGCATATTCCTCACCCGCGGAGTCACGCCAGCGCGCCTCGCCAGAGTAGGACAAGAACACAACGGGGCGCACGACGCCGTCGCGAAGCGCATCGCCATAGTTATAGGCGTGATCCGAGCGCGAGACCAGGTGGCCCTCGCCGTCTTCCTCGTAGCGCACGAAAGGAATCTGCGAGTCATCCGAGCGGAAAGGCGTACCTGTTAGCGCCAAGCGGTGTTCGACGTCGTCATAAGCCTCGCGCACGCCGTCGCCCCAGCTCTTGGCGTCACCGGCGTGGTGGATCTCATCCAGGATCACCAACGTACGGCGCGCCGAAGCCACCGCGCGGTGCTTGAACGGGTGCATGCCCACCTGGGCATAGGTCACCACGATGCCGTCCATCGCCGGGTTCACGGCAGAAGAATTCGAGAAGTGCGGATCCAGCGCCAAGCCCACGCGCGCGGCCGACTGGGACCACTGAATCTTTAGGTGTTCAGTAGGCACCACGACGATGACGCGCTCGACCGTGCGGTCTTCCATCAGCTCCGTGGCAATGCGCAGCGCGAAGGTGGTCTTACCCGCGCCAGGCGTTGCCACGGCCATGAAGTCCTGGGGCTTTTTGGCCAGGAACTTATCGAGGGCGGCCTGCTGCCAGGCACGTAGCTTTCCGTTGTTGGCGAATCTTCTGGGGTTTCGAGACACAGAATTACCCACCGGGTGGCTCACTTGCGTCGCAGCCCCTTGTACACGCGCTCACAATCCGGGCACACCGGGGAGCCGGGCTTTGCCTGCTTGGTTACGGGGAAGGTCTCGCCGCACAGTGCAACGACGTACTTACCGTTGACGGCGGAGTCCAAAATCTGGTTCTTCTTCACGTAGTGGAAGAACTTTGGGGTGTCATTATCAGTCGTCGACGAATCCTCACGGATGTCGGGACGTTCAATCGTCTTAGTCGTCGTACTCACCCCACCCATAATGCCGCATTGGTGTCGAACTTCGCACCTCGCACGTCTACCCTTGTACGCATGTCCTCAAAGAACTCGCGCGATAGGTCCGGTTATAGGCCGAAGGCCACCCCACAATCGGGGCGTTGGTCTCCCCGCCGCGCTTTTCGACGCCGCGAAGCTCACCTCATCACGGACGCTCAGCTCTCCCCAGGCCAAGACCGCCACAGACGTGAGGTCATCTACTCGATCCTGCAGTTTCTGCGCGTTCCTTCTCTGCTGGTAGGCGGCGTCCTCATCTATTTCTACGATGCGTGGCTTGTCGCGACGCTCATCATTGGCGTGACATTCCCGCTGCCGTGGATTGCGGTTGTCATTGGCAATGGCAAGGGGCAGCCGAAGGACAAGAGGGAAAAGAACGTCTACAAACCGGCTCTTGCCCGCCAGATGGCACAAGCTCAGGCGCAGCAGATTGCCAATCAACAACGCAGGGCGATCGAAGATCAGCCAGTTGAGACCATTGACCACGACATAGATTTCGACGAAAAGGACCCACGATGACTATCTTTGGCCCTGCTTTCCAGCCCGAGTACCCAGTGGCCGAGGTTGCCGCAGAACTCAGCGAGTTTCTCACCACGCACGGCTTCACCGCCGATGGCATCGCCGGACATTTGGGGCCGGAGTACACGGAGGCTATGCACCGTGGCGAGCCAGCGGCCGTAGCCTTAGGTGCTGCAGGCGATACCACTCTCGACGCCCTCATCCGCCTGTTTATCCTGCACGATGCTGTCACGCCGGAGCAGCTTTCCGTCGTCCTGAGTGCCAGGCTTGCCACCAAACTACTGGATGCAGGCATCGCCCAGCGCAACGACGTTGGCGAGGTCTACATTGCCTATGACATCCGGCCGCACATCATTGTGGGTGAGAATCGACTAGTCTTTTCCGACGTCGATGCCGGGCTCGTCGATCATGTACCCGGCCCAGGCCACGTCCTAGGCGTCGGTGCGGCTAGCCTCTCGCTTCTCCAGTCGACTCCGCTGACTCCAGTCGAGTCCGCCTTGGACTTGGGAACGGGTTCAGGTGTACAGCTACTGGGTCAGCTGTCGACCGCAGAGCATGTCACGGCGACCGATCTGCACGAGCGAGCCCTTGAGCTGGCACGCGCGACAATCGCAGCGGCAGGCGCAGACGCAAGTGACAAGGTAGAACTCCTGCAAGGCTCCTGGTTTGAGCCGGTTGCAGGAATGAGCTTCGACCGAATCGTTGCTAACCCTCCCTTTGTGGTGGGTTTGCCTGAGGTTGGCCATATTTATCGTGACTCGGGGCTCAACCTCGATGGCGCCAGCGAACTCGTGGTCTCCCAGGCAGTTGAGCACCTCAATCCGGGTGGCAGCGCGCACGTCCTTGCTGCCTGGGTGCATCAGGGCGAACAATCCTGGCAGCAGCGTGTGGCATCTTGGCTGCCCGATACTGGTGTTGCCGCATGGATCATCCAGCGTGACGTGGCTGATCCTGCGCTTTATGTATCGACGTGGCTCAAGGACGAATCCGTAGACGTTCGCTCGCTAGAAGGACGCGAACGCGCCCGGCTGTGGCTTGAGCACTTTTCTGCACACGATGTCACCGGAATTGGATTCGGATTCGTGGCCATCCATAAAATCGGCGACGACGAGCCCTCCGACATCCTTGCCGAATACATGCCACAACCGTTCACAGATCCACTGGGACCAGAGGTAGAGGAATATTTCGCGCGCATCGCATGGCTGCGCAACCTCGTCCCTGGCGAAATCGAGACCAAGCACTTCCAGGTCCGCCCTGGCGTAGCACGAGAAGACATCGGTCTTCCAGATAGAGAGCTCGGAATGGGTTTCTCGCCGGCAGCGTTGCGTTTAACCCGCACGGAAGGACCACGGTGGTCCCACGACGTCGACAAGCACATCGCGTCCATCGTTGCAGGACTCAACCCGCACGGTCTGAGTTTGGGAGAAACAATCGAGCTCTATGCCGCAGCCCAGGGCTTCGACGAAGAAGAACTCGTGGCCTCGGCGATTCCCGCAATGGTCGATCTCATCCGCCATGGGCTTATCATCCCGACAGATCTCTTAGCATTCACCAACGTTGATACCGCTTCTGCAAGCGGCGTCACCACTGAAGGAGACCGCGACGATCTCCAGGGAGATGCCCGCTCCGACAACTCGACTGACCAACAGGGGGATTAATGCGAGCCGTTCTCACGCGTGTTTCTCACGCATCCGTAACCGTAAATGGTGAGGTCGTGGGGGAAATTGACTGCCCAGATACCGGTGGAATTCTGGCTCTGATTGGAATTTCTCGCATTGATACCGAGTCCTCGGACAGTGAGCTCGAGGCTGCTATTGAGAAAATGGCACGCAAGATCGCCGAACTGCGCATTCTTGAAGGTGAAAGAAGCGTTGAGGAAGCTGGCGCTCCAGTGTTGGTCGTCAGTCAATTTACTTTGTACGGAAAGACTGCCAAGGGCCGTCGTCCTTCCTGGTCCGATGCCGCGCCGGGAGAGAAGGCAGAACCCGTAATTGAGAGAATCACTGCAAAACTTCTCTCACGGGGACTCCATGTTGAGACCGGAAAATTCGGGGCAATGATGGATGTTTCATCCGTAAATCAGGGTCCATTCACCGTTCTCGTGGAGGCCTAAAACTTTCCCAGAGCCCAATCCCCTAACGCGCGCAGGCTTTTCACCTGCGCGTTTTCTATTCGACTATGTGACACCTCACTCCACCCATCAGGTTGTTGAACAACGCACAGACTGACGCAAAAATCAAATTTTAGAAGAGTGATAAAAAACGTGCTTGCAATACGATAATTTATTATCACTTCTCACCGATGCGGGTTTATGATGGAATTACAGCGAAGCAAAAAGGGCTGAAACTGCAGGACAAAGAGCAAAACGTCCGAAGGCAGTTGCAGAATTGCAACCGAGAGAAAATTCTCAAGGCTTGCAAGGTTGCACCAAGCTCTAAAGCTTCGGTCGACCATCTAGAGACGCAGGAGAAAGAAAATGTCTCACTCAGTCTTGCGGAACAACACCGCGAATCACCCCGAGAATAAGCCCAACATGCCGGAGAGCCTCAAGACCTCCAAAGCATTGAAGGCCGAACAGTCCACTTCCGCTGACTCATCGCAGTCACCATTCTCCGGAACCACCGGCGCCCCAAAGTGGAACAAGACAGACCTCACCTGGATGCTGTCACTCTTTGGCACCGCAATCGGCGCCGGCGTCCTGTTCCTCCCCATCAACGCAGGCATCGGCGGCATCATCCCACTGCTCATCATGACGGTCGTGGCACTGCCAATGACCTACTGGGCGCACCGTGGCCTCACCCGCCTGGTGCTCTCTAGCTCCAAGCCAGAAGGCGACCTCACCGACGTCGTCGAGGAGCACTTCGGAATTAAGGCAGGCGTGTTCATGAACATCCTGTACTTCCTCTCCGTCTACCCGATTCTCTTGGTTTACTCCGTGACCATCACCAACACGGTTAATTCCTTCCTCCAGAACCAAATCGGTATTACCCCGCCGGCACGCTGGCTGACCTCCCTCCTGCTGGTCGGTGGTCTCATCCTCATCGTCCGCATGGGCAAAGATGTCATCGTCAAGGTCATGTCTTGGCTGGTCTACCCGTTCATCGGCGTTCTGGTTCTGCTATCCGTCTACCTCATCCCGAAGTGGAACACTGCACTGTTCGATTCCTTCGACCTGAACGTTGCTCGTGAAGCTTCCGGCCACAGCTTGGGCGTCACCCTGATGCTCCTAGTTCCGGTTATGGTCTTCTCCTTCAACCACTCCCCGATGATTTCCTCCTTCGCAGTTGACCGCCGCGAGACCTACGGCAAGTTCGCTGAGGTCAAGGCACGTAAGACCCTGCTGCGCGCAGAAATCCTCATGGTCGTCGTCGTCATGTTCTTCGTCTTCTCCTGCGCTCTGGCGCTGTCCCCAGCTGACATGGCAGAAGCAAAGTCCCAGAACATCACCATCCTGTCCTACCTGGCTAACCACTTCGATACCCCGATCATCCAGTGGATTGCACCGATTATCGCAATGGTCGCTGTTGCAAAGTCCTTCCTCGGCCACTACCTCGGCGCTGCTGAAGGCTTCGAAGGCCTCATCCTCAAGGGCAACAAGAACCTCGAAAAGGACGACGCTGCAACCGCTCGCAAGCTTGGCACTATCACCCTCATCTTCATGCTGGTTACCGCATGGCTGACCGCTTGGGCAGACCCATCCATCCTGGGCATGATTGAAACCCTGTGTGGCCCGACGATTGCACTCATCCTCTTCCTCATCCCGATGTGGGCAATCCACAAGGTTCCCGCACTGGCTCGCTTCAAGGGCAAGGCTTCCAACTACTTCGTCTTCTTCATGGGCCTCATCGCCCTCGCCACCATCATCTACACCATCGTCCAGGCCTTCTAGGTCAGAGTACGAACCGGAAATCTGGAAACTCTGAGGATTCAAGGAAAAGCAATGTTCATCAGCATCTTCGATATGTTCAAGATTGGCATCGGCCCCTCAAGCTCACACACGCTTGGCCCAATGAAAGCTGGCAAGGCGTTTGTTGATGAGCTCAAGGAAAAGGAACTGTTCGAGCACGTCACTCGCATTCAAGCTAATGTCTACGGCTCCCTGTCTCTAACAGGTATCGGCCACTCCACCGACAAGGCCATCCTCCTGGGCCTTGCCGGGGAGGAGCCGGAAACCGTTGACATTGACGGGATCTCCGAGTTCGTCAAGAACATCCACGCCTCCGAAAAGCTCATGCTTGGCGGTACCCGCGAAGTTGACTTCCCGAAAGAAGGCGGCTTCTTCTTCCACAATGAATACCTACCGATGCATGAGAACGGCATGTGCCTCATCGCCTTCGACGGCGACGAAGAAGAACTCCTGCACAAGACCTACTACTCCATCGGCGGCGGGTTCATTGTCTCCCAGGAAGACTTTGCCAAGCGCGGCGAGGACAACATCAAGGTTCCTTATACCTACGCCAGCGCTGCTGAAATGCTTGCCCTGTGTGAGACAAACAACATGACCCTCCCAGAGTTGGGCATGGCTAATGAGCTTGCGCTTCGCTCCGAAGAAGAAGTTCGTGAGCACCTTCGCAAGGTTCGCGACGTCATGTACACCGGCATTGTCCGCGGCTCCTCCTCCGACGGCCCGCTGCCTGGTGCCCTTCTCGTTCCGCGCCGCGCGGCTGCCCTAAAGCGTCGCTTGGAAAAGGAAGAGCCGCATGACGGCTTGAACATCCTCAGCTGGGTCAACATGTTTGCACTGGCAATCTCAGAGGAAAACGCATCATGTGGCCGCGTTGTCACTGCCCCAACCAACGGCGCCTGCGGCGTTGTTCCAGCAGTGCTTGCGTACTACGACAAGTTTGTCGAGCCGGTTACCGAGGATATGTTTGCGGACTACATCTTCGCTTGCAACCAAATTGCTTCGCTGTACAAGATGAATGCATCCATCTCGGGTGCAGAGGTCGGTTGCCAAGGCGAAATCGGTGTTGCCTGCTCAATGGCCGCAGGTGGCTTGGCTCAACTCATGGGTGGCACCCCAGAACAAGTGTGCGTAGCTGCCGAGATTGGCATGGAGCACAAGCTTGGCCTGACCTGTGACCCAGTCCTCGGCCAAGTACAGGTCCCTTGCATTGAGCGTAATGCTGTGGCTGCAGTTGACTCAATCACCAGTGCCCGCATGGCCCTCGAACGTGAGAGCAAGCCATGCGTCAGCCTCGACGAGGTCATCTGGACCATGTACAAGACTGGCAAGGACTTGAATGCCAAGTACCGCGAGACTTCACAAGGCGGCCTCGCGTTGGCTGTTCATCCTCCAATTCCGGTGTGCGGCTAGCATTCCGAAGTCACCCAAAGGGCGGGTGAACACAGCGCTACGCCGCTCGTGTTCATCCGCCTTATCTTGTGCTAATATCTATCCATCTATCTAAATGTCAGGAACACAAGGACATGCTTCAACTGATGAATGAGCTCAACAGTCACGGCATTGACCAAGATTTCCTCGGGCAGTATGTACCTCTCGTCGAATTTCTAGGCCAAGCCTTGGGCCCAAACACTGAAATCGTCTTGCACGATCTCGATGTACCGGACCAGTCCATCATTGCAATCGCAAATGGCCATATTTCAGGACGCAAAATCGGCGGCCCGGTCACGGACTTCGCTTTATGGTTTATGAAGCAAGGCGACGCAGCCGCAGTACCCATGATGACCGGTTACCGGGCTGTCAATGCTGAGGGAAAGATTTGCCACTCCTCCAGCTATTTCCTCCGCGATTCGACTGGCCACATGCGCGGCATGCTGTGTATTAATGTGGACATTTCGGATCTTGTTGCTATCCGCAACGCTGCCAACTTCCTCATTGGCAACACCGAAGAAGCCAAGGACAAGACCCAAGCCTTCGGCGGATACCCAGGCACTCAGGTCGCTCAGACCATTGTCACCCAGCCCGCTGCCGAGGAAGAAGCGGTCAGCGAATCTCTCCGCGACAACGTTGAGAATTTGCTCGAATCGATGCTCGATGCCGCTATTGCAACCCAAAATGCCCCCGTTGATCGCATGCAACGCGATGAACGCATCGAGGTTGTCCGCACCCTGGAAGAAAACGGGTTCTTCCTCCTCAAAGGTGGCATTAGCGCAGCAGCACAACGCCTTGGGGTCTCCGAACCCACCATCTACCGTTATCTAGTCAAGGTGCGCAATTAGGTACCTCGCTCCACGCTTCTAGCGCCTTTGGGCAAGCCCCTCCCAGACCCTCCCCCATTTGCGGGGAGGGTCAGCCCCTTTCCGGCATAGAACTCGAAAAATTTTTAGACACGGGAACTAAAAGGGTCCGAGGGCCGTTGTACATGTTGTAACAAGCCGCAACCTCAGGAGGCTCGACATGGCCAACAAGTCCGACAGCACCGCTGCTGACCTTGGTAAAGACTCACTCGCAGAAGAGCAGGAAGTTGATCGCGGTTCGCGTCGTAATCAAACCAATGACAATCCGTCCGCCGATCTGGTTCGCGTTTATCTCAACGGCATCGGCAAAACTGCTCTGCTCAGCGCCGAAGACGAGGTAGAGCTCGCCCAGCGCATCGAAGTTGGCCTTTACGCAGAGTACAAACTCGCGAATGCAGAAAAGATCACCCGCGCCGAAAAGCGCGACCTCAAGATCTTGGTTCGCGAGGGCAAGAAGGCTCGTTCCCACCTGCTGGAAGCAAATCTTCGCCTCGTCGTTTCATTGGCCAAGCGCTACACCGGTCGCGGAATGCCGCTCCTCGACCTAATCCAGGAAGGCAACCTTGGCCTAATCCGCGCCATGGAGAAGTTCGACTACGCCAAGGGCTTCAAATTCTCCACCTACGCAACGTGGTGGATTCGCCAGGCCATCACCCGCGGCATGGCAGATCAGTCGCGCACCATCCGCCTCCCAGTCCACTTGGTCGAACAGGTCAATAAGCTCTCCCGCATCAAGCGCGAGATGTACCAGTCCTTGGGCCGCGAAGCCACCAACGAAGAGCTCGCTGAAGAGTCCGGTATCGAGGAGTCGAAGATTGAGATGCTTCTGCGCCAATCCCGCGACCCTGTTTCCTTGGATATGCCAGTCGGCACCGATGAAGAAGCACCACTCGGCGACTTCATCGAGGATGCAGAAGCAACGGATGCTGAAACCGCAGTCGTTGCCGCAATGCGTCACTCCGACATCCGTGGCGTCATCGAAACCTTGGAAGAACGCGAGCAGGATGTCATCCGTTTGCGTTATGGCTTGGACGACGGTGTCCCGCGCACGCTCGACCAGATTGGCCGTAAATTTGGGCTTTCCCGCGAACGCGTCCGCCAGATCGAGCGCGAAGTGATGGCAAAGCTGCGAGACGGCAATCGTGCGGATCGCCTCCGCGAGTACGCGCTGTAGACTTTCCCACGCATTTAAGCCCACAAATCCTGAGATGACAGACCCTGCCTGAGAAATTCCCATTTATAGGGAATACCCGGTAGGGTCTTTGCGTTTAATAGGTAGGTGGGTAACCGCCCATACTGCCCGGCTAAGTAGTAAATGCGATTAGACCTAAGCTACTTAGATCACAAAGTGCGGTATTGTTTAGTTATTGTTCGAAGGCACCGAGCTAGGTGGCCACTCTTCTCTCCGAGGAATGGTCGGCAGCATTTTCGGCGCTCCCTATCATGCAGAAAGGGTTTGCCCACGTGAGGGACCTCGTTGATACCACTGAAATGTACCTGCGTACTATTTATGAGCTTGAGGAAGAAGGCATCACGCCGCTGCGCGCCCGTATCGCTGAGCGTCTCGAACAGTCAGGTCCTACGGTGTCCCAAACTGTCGCTCGTATGGAACGCGATGGTCTGCTCCGCGTTCGCACTGACCGCAGCCTAGATCTCACTCCCGCAGGTCGCGAACTAGCCACCGCTGTTATGCGCAAGCACCGACTTGCAGAGCGCCTGCTTACCGACGTCCTCGGGCTCGACATCCACCAGGTCCACGACGAGGCCTGCCGCTGGGAACACGTCATGAGTGAAGAAGTGGAAAAACGCGTTGTTGCTGTACTCCCTGATTCCACCCGCTCCCCTTTTGGTAATCCAATCCCAGCTCTTGATCAGCTCGGCGCTGAAGACAAGGATATTCCAAGCGGCACCCGTGCCATCGATCTGCCCAACGGCGAAGAGACTCCCGCAACAATCATGCAGATCAATGAGATTCTGCAGGTAGATACCGAGACCTTCCGCCAAATCTACGAAGCAGGAGTCGTTGTCGGCGCGCCCGTCACCGTCGTGAACAACAATGGCACAGTCACCCTCACCACCGAGTCTGGTGCCACCATCGAACTACTTGATGATCTCGCACACGCAATTCGTATTGAGGTGAAATAAGTGAAGCTTCTAGTCACCGGCGGTGCCGGTTACGTAGGTTCTGTTTGCGCGGCAGTTCTGGTCGAAGAAGGCCACGACGTCACGATCATTGACAATTTCAGCACCGGCAATCGCGAAGCCGTCCCCGCCGGGGCACGCCTTGTTGAAGGTGACGTAGCCGATGTTGTCGAAGAGGTACTTGCCGAAGGTGGTTTTGAAGGCGTAGTCCACTTCGCTGCCCGCTCGTTGGTCGGCGAGTCGGTAGAGATTCCAGCAGACTACTGGGAGCACAACGTAGTCACCTCCCTCAAACTTTTGAACGCCATGCGTGCGCACGGCGTAAAGAACCTTGTTTTCTCTTCCACCGCTGCGACCTATGGTGAACCAAAGCAGGTTCCAATCACGGAGGATATGCCGACTCAGCCTACTAATCCCTACGGTGCGTCAAAGCTGTCCATCGACTACATCATCACGTCTTTCGCCAAGGCCTACGGTCTCGGCGCTACCTCGCTGCGTTACTTCAACGTCGCCGGTGCATACGGCTCTATTGGTGAGAACCGCGCCATCGAGACCCATCTCATTCCGCTGGTACTCCAGGTGGCGCTTGGCCACCGCGACAAGATCTTCATGTTCGGCGATGACTACCCCACCGCCGACGGCACCGCGGTCAGGGACTACATCCACATCCGCGACCTCGCAGATGCCCACGTTCTGGCGCTGAAAACCAACACCGAAGGCACCCACCGCATCTACAATTTGGGCTCTGGCGACGGTTATTCCGTCAAGGAAGTCATCGAAATGTGCCGCAAGGTCACCGGCCACGAGATCCCTGCGGAGATCGCACCCCGGCGAGCCGGCGACCCAGCCACCCTGGTTGCGTCCTCCGAGAAGATCAAGGCAGAGCTCGGATGGAACCCCACTCGTACTGACCTGGAGACCATCGTCACCGACGCGTGGAATTTCACCAAGGAACTGGGCGACAAAGCACACTCCGCAAAGCGCGTCTAGCTCAAGCCACCTCCCCAGCGCCTTCAGCGTCGTGCCGCGCCTGCCCGACCATCTGACGCGCCACGTCGGACGCTGTACGCAATACATCCACCAGTTTCTCCGAAAGCCCAAGGCGGAAGATCTGATGCACCAAACCACCCAGCGAATGTTCTGGCGCTTCCTCGGTTAAGACGTTTAGAGCAGGGCCAGCTAGTTGACCGCGATCAAGCTGCATCTGAATAATGGCATACAGCGCGAGCGCGTTATACCGGATGACGCCCTCAAAGGTGCGGGCAGTGGCAAGGAGGAGCACGCTTGCCTTGTCTGGCTGTTGGCACAACTGCGCGATGACTAGGTCCCTGGACCACGTGGTAGCCATCCAGGTGGCACATGTCTCGAGAGCCTCGACGTCGCCAAGCGTGGCGTCTAAATCGTCGAGACAGCGCAGCTGCCACCATGCATCACCCAGGAAGTCCTCAATGGCAGAGTCCGGGTCATCATCACTCAGCTCTACCTCCGCCCGAAACTGGCGCGCGTGGGCTAAAGCTCGTTTCGCGATCCGCTTAGATTCCTCGCGCGACAGACGAGGATTATCACGCGCAAACTTCTGATAGAGCTCTTCCCTACTAAGCTCAGGAATGAGCTCCTTGCCCACGCAATGCTGCATGGTCGGGGCGTCGGTAAGCGCTGGGATCGGCCCCTCCCGCCACTTCTTCATGGGACCATTCCCCTCGTGGTTTACCACCCCGAAGAGAATCTCGTAGCGCGCGCCCGTAACAATCTCAGTGGTGTGCCACGCTGCATCGATATCCATTCCGTGCGTGTGCTTATGCAGCGCATACATCCATTCAGCGAGCGCTTCCACCTCGTCCATGGGGCGTTCAGTGATAAAGAACGCGAACACGCCCTCGGTTTGGGGCGAGACAATGGTCTCCCAAATTTCCGGCAAGGCTTCCTGGGCATCGTCAAAATCGATTCGAGCAACGGGTCCCATTGCCATCCCCTGTGGGCAAGGCTCGAAGGTCATGAATATGACGGAATCCGTGGGATAGAAACCTAGAGCTCCAGGTACGTTGGCAAGGAGATGTCCCGGCGTATTGATGGGTGCAGATGATTTGCGTTGGTTCAAGTAGTTGGTCATGCACCTAGGGTGCGGGAAGCATGCAAGCTACTTCTAGGTTCATTTTGGCCAGCGCCTAAGTTTTGTGGATAACTCACCGCGAGGCCACGCCAATTTCAAGGTTATCCACAGCCATTTGGCGAATTTCTAGCGTAACTTGTCTGTATAGGGCAAGATCAAGAAACCAACCTTTCAGCACAGAGCTAATCCTTAAGGCTCATCCTTAGGCTTAGGTCTCCGGCTTCACCATATCTACTGGTGAAAATCCAGTGGGAATACTTGCCTGCAGGGTGGTGTTGAAAGCGATAAGTGCACGCCAAGTCTGTATTGTCGGGCACAGGTTTAGGAGGTATCGCAAGCATGCATGAAGAACAAATGCGCATCTACGAATTGGAATATCCGGCCCCAGTGGTCAAGGATTCTTCCAACGCAGACAAGGGTCCGACCATGATCGTTGCAATGCACGGCTATGCAGATGCCGGTCAGGCTGTAGAGGCTTCTGCGGACCACCTGAAGGCCGCACTCGAAAGCCGCCAGTTGGCGTCCTTTAATGGCGATGAGCTCATCGATTACCGTTCTCGTCGCCCAATGGTCACCATCGACACAAATCGCACGGTAGAAATTGAGCCGACCGACTTAGGGATCAAGGTCCTGCGGGACAATTCCGGCAAGTCTTTTCTGCTGCTGTCTGGCCCTGAGCCGGACCTGCGCTGGGAAGCTTTCACCGACGCCGTTGTGAACATCGCTGAGAAGTTTGATGTGCACAACACCATCGTCCTTTACGCCGCTCCGATGCCTGTGCCGCACACTCGCCCCACGGTCATTACTGCTCACGGCAACTCCCAAGAGCTAACTGGGCGCATGATGAAGATGGAACAGACCATGATGGTCCCAGGCTCCGCTGCCCTTTTCTTGGAAAAGGCGCTGGATAAGAAGGGCCGCAACGTGGCTGGTTACACCGTCTCGGTTCCCCATTACCTGGCTTCTTCGCCGTACCCCCAAGGCACGTTCTCGCTGCTCAACTCGGTATCAAACACCGCTGGCCTGAACCTGCCGCTTGGCAGCCTCGAAGCTGACATCGCTCGCGTCAACCAGCAGCTGGAGGAGCAGGTGATGGACTCCGATGAGATCACGGGCGTCGTCCAGCAGCTCGAGCAGCAGTATGACTACTATCACGAGCGCTACCGCGAGAAGCACCCGAACGCCCTCTTGCCGGGCGAAGAAGGCGTGCCTTCCGGCGACGAGATTGGCGCCGAGTTCCAGGCCTTCCTCGCAGGCTTAGACGAGGATTCTTCGCAGCTCCACGATATTCTCGACAGTGAGATTGATGACCGCGAGGACGCCGCTGAGCGAGCAGCTGAAGAAACATCCGGAGAAGCTGAGCGCCACGAGGACAAGGGCTCCAGTGAACAGAGCCCCAATGACCGCAGGAACAACTTGGGCGACGATATCTAGCGCCATCCCAGCAGTGCGACGGGCTTGTCGCCACCCACACCCTCATCACCTAAGGTGGTGAGGGTGAACCTTTCTCAGATGCTGCCCGATCTTGCCGAAGTCCCAGAATCCCTCGTCGATGAGGCCATCTGGGATACCTTCCTCACGTGGACCAATCAGCGTGGAATCTCGCTTTATCCCGCACAGGAGGAGGCCTCGCTCGGCATTCTCGCGGGCGACAATGCCATCCTTGCCACGCCAACGGGCTCAGGTAAGTCGATGGTGGCCAACGCTGCGCACTTCATTGCGCTCGCGCGTGGGCAGCGCAGCTTTTATACTGCTCCCATCAAGGCGCTGGTCTCCGAAAAGTTCTTCGCTTTGTGCGAGATCTTTGGCGCGGAGAACGTGGGCATGATGACTGGTGACGCCACCGTCAACGGCAATGCTCCCATCATTGCGGCAACAGCTGAGATTGTGGCGAACATTGCGCTTCGCGACGGCGCCGAAGCCAACATTGATCAAGTGGTCATGGACGAGTTCCATTACTACTCCGAGCCAGACCGCGGTTGGGCCTGGCAGGTCCCGTTGCTCGAGCTGCCCAAGGCGCAGTTCCTGCTGATGTCCGCCACGTTGGGAGATACCAGCTGGCTCGAAAAAGACCTCACCGAGCGCACTGGGCGCGAAACCACCCTCGTGGCCGGCAGCACCCGCCCTGTACCCCTAGATTTTTCCTACGTATTCACTGCCGTTCACGAGACGATTGAAGAGATTCTAAAGTCTGGGAAAGCTCCGGTGTACGTAGTGCACTTTTCCCAACGCGAGGCGTCGGAGCGCGCCCAGGCGCTGACCTCCCTTTCTGGAATCATCACACCTGAGGAAAAGGAGGCGATTGCCGCGGAGCTTTCGAGCTTCCGCTTTACGACGACCTTCGGCCGCGACCTCTCCAAGCTCCTGCGCCGTGGCATTGGTGTTCACCACGCAGGCATGCTTCCCAAGTACCGCCGTTTGGTCGAGCGTTTAGCGCAGAAGGGCTTGCTGAAGATTATCTGCGGTACTGATACTTTGGGCGTGGGCATCAACGTCCCTATTCGCACCGTGCTCATGACCGGCTTGGCCAAGTATGACGGTCAGCGCCAGCGCATCCTTAAATCCCGCGAGTTCCACCAGATCGCGGGCCGCGCGGGGCGTGCGGGTTACGACACCGAAGGCACGGTCATCGTCGAGGCCCCCGAGCACGAGATCGAGAATGCCAAGGCCCGCCGCCGGCTCAGCAATGACCCAGCGCGCCTAAAGAAGCTGAAGAAAAAGTCGGCGCGTGAGGGTGACGTGACGTGGTCGGAAAAGACCTTTGCGCGTCTTACAGAGGCTGAACCCGAACAACTCACCTCGCAGTTCCGCGTATCCAACTCGATGTTGCTGAATGTCCTGGCCCGTCACGGCAATGGCTACGAGCACATGAAGCACCTTCTGCGCACCAACCACGACACCCGCACGAAGCAGAACCAGGATATTTTGACGGCTCTGGATCTCTTCCGCGGGCTGTTGAACTCAGGTGTGGTGCAAAAGTCCACGAAGGGGCTCGACATCTACGGGCGTCCCTATCACTTGGTCCGCGAGCTACCGCGAGACTTCGCGCTAAACCAGCCTTTGGGGCCATTTGCGCTGGCCGCGCTGAGTCTGCTTGATCCGGAATCGGACACGTATACCCTTGACGTGATTTCGGTGTACGAGGCGATTCTGGATGATCCGCGCCAGGTCCTCATCGCGCAACAGAAGCAGCGCCGCGGCGAGGAGATTGCGGCGCTCAAGGCAGATGGCGTGGATTACACCGAGCGCATGGCAATCGTTGAGGAGATCACGTGGCCCAAGCCGCTTGAGGAGCTGTTAGAACAGGCCTATGACACCTTCGCGGAGACGAACGCCTGGGTCAAGGAATTCGAGTTGCGTCCGAAGTCTGTAGTTCGTGACATGCTCGAAAACGCCATGACCTTCTCTGACTTGGTGGCGACCTACGGTTTGGCGCGCTCGGAGGGAGTGATTCTGCGCTATCTGACCGATGCGTGGCGCACCTTGAAGCAGTCCGTTCCGGATGATTACTTCACTGAGGAGCTTTCCGACGTCGTGGTCTGGCTCGGGGAGCTCATCCGGCAGGTGGATTCCTCCCTCGTGGACGAGTGGGCTGAGATGGCCGGCGAGGATTCCCCTATCTCGCAGGAAGATCTGGAGCGCGAGCTTGCCTTTGGTGTGGAGGACCCAACCGCGCTGACCTCCAACCGGCGTGCGTTTAGCATTATGGTGCGCAACTACATGTTCCGTTTGGTACAGCTATTTGCGTTAGAGAAAGAAGAACGCCTTGCAGAGCTATTGGATTACCTTGAGGAAATCCCCGATTTCGGTGCGGCGCTCGATGACTACTTCGACGAATACGACGACATCGATTCTGGCCCCGCTGCACGTGGCCCTGAGTTCTTCCGTCTTTCGGGCCAGGACACCCGCTTGTGGCAGGTCCGGCAGATCATCAAAGATCCGGAAGGCGACCATGGTTACCAGTTCGTCGCCGTGGTTGACCTCGATGCTTCTGATGAGGCCGGCGAAGTGCGACTGTCTAGCTTAATTATCGAACGATAACGACATTCCACCCCACCCCTGCTATTTATTCTGACGACCAGTCCGCCGAAGTATCAGGCACCCCAGGCAAAGCTAGAAACAGCACTTGTGCCCAGACGGAAAATGACCCGCACGATTGTGCGGGTCATAAATCTCTTAGCGAGGCTTTAAACCAGTCCTAGACTAGCGAGCAGCCTCGACCTGAACGGTCTGAGCAACTGCCTGGATAACACCAGCAATCTTGATGCCCTCCCAGACCTGCTCCTTGGTCAGGCCCTCTTCAGCCAGGGTCTTGGAGTGTGCAACGAGGCAGTGCTCGCAGCCGTTGATTGCGGAGACAACGGTGTTCCACAGCTCGAAGTTGGCCTTCTCTACGCCTGGCTTGGAGATGATGTTCATACGCAGACCGAACTTAACCTGAGCGAAGTCATCGCCGAGCCAGCCCTTAGCGCGGTATGCAACGTTGTTCATAGCCATGACGGTTGCGGCACCGAGAGCAGCCTCAACAGCAGCCTCAGACAGGTGCTCCTTTGCTTCCTCGATGATCTCGGAAAGAACGGTGTCGTTGCGGGTTGCGGCAGCAGCAGCCAACATGGAGCCCCACAGCTGCTCCTCGTTCAGCTCGGTGGAACGAGCCAGGGTGCCCAGGTTCAGCTTCTGGTCCTTTGCGTACTCCGGAAGGGAAGACTTCAGGTTATCGATAGACATATCTTGTGCTCCTTAGCGTTTTTAATAAGTGATTTTCAGAAGAAGTTCAAAGGAAAGCCCCTTCGGTTGCCCGAGGGGGCTTTATCATCCCGCGTGATTACCACGCGTGGCCTAGCACGCGCGGTTTAGTCACCCTTAGAGAGCAGACTGAACGACGTCGAGCTTGTTGATGTTCTTGGTCGGATCGTTTGCCTCCCAGTTGCAGGCGCAAACTTCTTCGGACTGCAGTGCGTCGAGGACGCGGAGAACCTCGTCAACGTTACGGCCAACAGCGTCCGGAGTAACGGAAACGAACTGGATGATGCCGTCCGGGTCGATGATGAAGGTTGCACGGTCTGCAACGCCAGCAGCATTCTCAACGCCGAGGGCGCGGATCAGGTCGTGGCGAATGTCAGAGAACATCGGGAAAGGAATTTCCTTCAGCTCTGGGTGAGTTGCACGCCAGTTGAAGTGAGCGAACTCGTTGTCGGTGGAGCCACCGAGAATCTGAGTGTCGCGATCCTGGAACTCTTCATCCAGCTTGCCGAAGGCTGCGATCTCGGTTGGGCAAACGAAGGTGAAGTCCTTCGGGTAGAAGAACACGACCTTCCACTTGCCCTGGTACTTATCGAGGGAAACCTGCTCGAAGTAATCCTCCGGCTGGTTTGCGTTGACGTCGTGGAGGTCACCGCCCTTAAGTGCAGTGAGGTCGAACTCTGGGAACTTCTCGCCAACAGTCAAGATAGGCATGGAAACTGACATCTCCTTATAGGTGAAGTGCTAATACGTCAATAAAAGTAGTGGATTTTATCCCACTGCCAGGGCTTTTGCCCAACACCGTCAAGTATGCCAATTAATTCTTCCGGTGTCAATAGGAAATCCTATTTATAAATGTTAGAGTTATAGGCATGCACAATAAAGAGTATCGCCCTACACTCGCCCAGCTGCGTACCTTCGTCACCATTGCGGAAAACAAGCACTTTGGCACCGCCGCAACCAAGCTTGAAATCTCTCAGCCTTCCCTTTCCCAAGCATTAGTCGCACTCGAACAAGGCCTTGGAGTGCAGCTCATCGAGCGCTCCACGCGCAAAGTCATCGTCACTGCCACGGGAGAAAAGCTTCTCCCCTACGCCAAGGCAACCTTGGAAGCCGCTGACGCTTTTCTCGCCCATGCACGGGGCGCACACGGTACGTTAACCGGCCCCCTCACCATTGGCGTTATCCCCACGATTGCGCCATATATTCTCCCCGCGCTTTTGGGCGAGCTTTTGGAAATATATCCGGACTTGGAGCCCCGATTCGTGGAGGAACAGACGGAACACCTTCTCGAAAAACTACGCGATGGACAGCTTGATCTAGCCATCATTGCGCTGCCTTCCGAAGCTGCCGGCATGGTTGATGTTTCCTTGTATTCCGAGAACTTCGTTGTCGTTACCGATCCCGAGCACCCACTGGCTGGCCGTGATGATCTCAAGCTGAGCAATCTTGACCATCTCAACCTGCTCCTCCTCGATGACGGCCACTGTCTGCGTAACCAAGTCCTCGACCTGTGCCGGAAAGCTCGCGTCAACCCGTCAGAAGCTACCAATTCGGTCACTCGAGCTTCTTCATTGACCACGATCCTACAACTGGTCATGGGTGGCCTAGGCGCCACACTCGTCCCAGAGTCTGCTATTGCCACAGAGTGCATCAACCCTCGCCTCAAGGTCGCACACTTCGATTCTTCGGTCACTGCAGAACGCAACGTTGGTCTCGTATTCCGCAACTCTGCCGCACGCGCTGACGAGTTTCGCGAGTTCGGAAACCTAGTCACCAAAGCTTTCGAAGATGCTCTGAAACGCTCCCGGTCCGTCGAAACCCCAGCTAAGTAGAGGCCAGGCGATCGCAAATCCCCGGCTGCACGGTTCATCAAAGAACGTGCAACCGGGGAGTTTGTTCTGACTTCTGGGAGAAGCGATTAGCGAATATGCTTAGACGCTTTCGGGCGCATAACGGTTCGCGCACTGGCGCATGATGTGCGCTTGGGCCAGCATGCTTACCGGCATAATGACCAGCATGCCCAATCCCAGCGTCAAGATAGTGGCGAGAGCCAAAAGGAGCATCAAGAAGCTGAACAGAAGCAGCTGACCGTAGTTCGCCTTGCCAGCCGCAAAGCCCTTCTTGAAAGCATCACCAATAGACTCACCGTCGGCGGCAAACCACTGCATAAGAACGTACAGCGGCTGAATCAACCAGCTAATCAACATGCCTACAGCCACGAATCCCAGGAACGTAGACACAGCCTTCATGATGCCAGCATCTGATTCAATATCGCCGTTGAACAGTGCAGCTTCGATATCGCCGTTGAACAGTGCAACGAAGGTTGCACCGCCAAAGATAAGCAAACCAATGAGCATCAGGCCGCCAATAACAATGTTGACCACCAAGCCAACCACAAACGGCTGCACCCAGCGCACGTTTTTACCCACGTATCCCCACGACGTAGCGGGATCGTCAATCTGGTAGAACGCCAATCGCATCACTACCAGGCTAACGATGAGGCTGAACAGAGTTGACAAAATGTTCACGGCCATACTGGACAGGCCCGCAGCTACAGTTGCTTCCTCAGAACCGCCAGACAATCCACCGGTGATTACTCCACCGATTAAGGACAGCACCAGGGTGACAGCAATTACCGCAAAGGCACCAAGAATCCATAGTTGCCAATTGGCAAAGGTTGCACGGAATCCCCAGCCGATGGCTTTTGTTGCGGAGACGGGGCCGGTGTAGGCAGGTGCGGCATGGTTGCGTCCCGAAAGATTTCCTGCCCCATAGGGGCCATACGAGCCATAAGTATTGCCGTTTGCTGTGCCTGCATAACCAGGCTCGGAAGATTGCGCGCCGTAGCTACCGTAGGAAGGCAGCCCATAATCGGGGCGGTCTTCTGGGTGATTAGTGGGTTCGTAGCGAGGCAAGTCGTTATTCCCGGTGGGGTTGTTGAACTTATCGTCACCGCTCGAACCATCTGCACCGAATGGGTTGGACACTGTGGCTTCCTCCTTGATTCCGGTTAATCAAAATCACTCGACTAAACTTTCGTAACAATCAGCATTAGCTTATCAACGTTTTCATGCCTCACGCTGGACGGGTAGAATTTCCCACCAGCTATGACTAATCTTTCACAATCCTCATCCCCGACCCGCGATGAGCTTTTTGCAGCTCTCGATGAGGTTACTTTAAAGGACGCACGCGCTTTCCGACGCCGCCTGCGCAAGGCACGCTCCCCCCAAGCACTCACCGCAATCGGGGACGATATCCAACAAGCCCGCGAACGCGTCGCGCTAATCGACGCCGCCGTCCCCGCCATTTCCTACCCCGAGGCACTGCCGGTTTCGGCACGCAAAGACGATATTGCCGACGCAATCCGCGATAACCAAGTGGTCATCATCGCGGGTGAGACTGGTTCTGGCAAGACAACACAGATTCCAAAGATCTGTCTTGACCTAGGCCGGGGGCGTCGCGGGCTCATTGGGCATACCCAGCCCCGCCGTCTTGCGGCCCGTACCGTGGCAGAGCGCATCGCAGATGAGCTGGACCAGACGATCGGCGAATCCGTAGGCTATGCCATCCGCTTCGACGACCGGGTTTCAAATACGACCGCGATCAAGCTGATGACGGACGGTATCTTGCTGGCAGAGATGCAACGTGACCGCTTCCTCAATGCCTACGACACCATCATCATCGACGAGGCCCACGAGCGTTCCCTCAACATCGACTTCCTTCTGGGCTATCTCAAACGCCTATTGCCGAAGCGCCCCGATCTCAAGGTCATCATCACCTCTGCAACCATCGACCCAGAGCGCTTCGCCACCCACTTCGCAGATGCCGAAGGCAACCCAGCGCCGATTATTGAAGTATCCGGTCGCACCTATCCGGTAGAAATTCGCTACCGGCCGCTCGAGTTCGAGGCCGGGGGCAAAGTCGTCGATCAAGACCCTATCGACGGACTCTGCGAGGCAATCGAAGAGCTCATGGCCGAAGGAGAGGGAGATATTCTCTGCTTCTTCCCCGGCGAGCGTGACATTCGCGACGCCATGGAGGCAATCGAGGCCCGCAAGTGGAGCGGCGTTGAGGTCACTCCCCTGTTTGGACGCCTTTCCAACGAAGAGCAGCACCGCGTGTTCTCTGGGCACCGTGGCCGCCGCATCGTCCTGTCCACCAACATTGCCGAGACCTCTCTGACCGTTCCCGGAATTCGCTATGTCGTTGACACAGGTACGGCACGCATTTCTCGCTACTCCACCCGCACCAAAGTCCAGCGTCTGCCCATCGAACCGATTTCACAGGCAAGCGCCAACCAGCGCTCAGGACGCTGTGGCCGTGTTGCGGACGGCATCGCGATTCGCTTGTACTCCGAGCAGGACTTCCTCTCCCGCCCTGAGTTCACCGATCCAGAAATCCTGCGCACCAACCTCGCCAGCGTCATCTTGCAGATGATCTCCTTGCGCTTGGGAGACATCTCGGAGTTTCCATTCGTCCAGTCGCCAGAGCAAAAGGCCGTGCGCGATGGCCTCTTGCTCCTCCACGAGCTTGGCGCTCTGAGCCCGCAAGAAGAAAAGGACGGGCTTCCGGTACTGACTGACGTCGGCCGTGTCCTCTCGCGAATACCAGTCGACCCGCGCATGGCACGTATGCTCGTCGAGGCACACCGCTCCGGCTGCCTCGAGGACATCATTGTCATCGTTGCCGCCATGACAATTCAAGACGTCCGCGAACGCCCGCTCGAGTTCCAGGCCCAAGCAGATCAAGCGCATGCGCGCTTTAAAGACAAGTCTTCAGACTTCTTGGCCATGCTTAATCTCTGGGACTTCGTGCAGGATGCCCGCAATGAGCTGAGCGGCAATGCCTTCCGCAAGCGCATGAAGAAGGACTTCCTCCACTACATGCGTATCCGCGAGTGGTTTGACTTGGTGCGCCAATTACGCGACGTCGCCAAGCAGCTCGGGTGGAACCATGAGGAGGCCACCGAACGCCGGCCCGATGACATTCATATGTCGCTGCTGTCCGGGCTCTTGTCCAACATTGGTGCCCGCGATGGCAACTCCAAGGAATTCCATGGCGCCCGCAACACCCGCTTCCTTGTGTTTCCAGGTTCTGCACTGGCCAAGAAGCCCCCGGAGTTTCTCATGGCGGCAGAACTCGTGGAGACCTCCCGCCTGTGGGCACGCGACGTCGCCGCGATCGACCCTGCCTGGGTGGAAAAGCTCGGCGCCAACCTGCTCAAGCACAACTATTCGGATCCGACGTGGTCACGCAAGCGCGCGGCCGCTGTAGCAACGCAGCGTTCGACGCTCTATGGCGTGCCCATCGTCACCGACCGCACGGTGCCCTATCATCGCGTCGACCCCGTAGCAGCACACGATATGTTTATCCGCAACGCTCTCATTGAAGGCGAGTGGAACACTCATCACCACTTCTTCCACGACAATGTGAAAAAGCTTGAGGAAGCAGCACAGTATGAGGACAAAGCACGACGTCGCGGACTCGTGGTGGACGAGGATACTCTCTTCGACTTCTATGACCAACGCATTCCAGCAAAGGTTACTACCGGACGTCATTTTGACTCTTGGTGGAAGAAACAGCAGCACCAGACTCCGGATCTGCTGGACTTCGATCCAGACAAGCTCATTGAGGACACCCATGATGTCACCGAGGAGGCATTCCCGGATCGCTGGCTGAAAGGCTCTATAGATTACGACTTGACCTACAAGTTTGAGCCAGGTGACCCACTCGACGGCGTGACGCTGATGGTCCCAGTACCGCTGCTTGCGGGTCTGGATACTGAAGGCTTCGATTGGCTGGTTCCGGGCCTGCGCCTTGAGCTGGTGACGGAACTTATCCGTTCCTTGCCAAAGGCGATTCGCCGCACGGTGGTCCCGGCGCCTGAGTTCGCGGAGCGAGCGCTGCCGCGGCTTATTCCATATGAGGGATCGATTACGCAGCAGCTTGCCGACGTCCTCCGTGAGCTCGGTGGCCAGGGCATCGACTCCACAGATTTCAAGACTTCCGCCCTGCCGGCACACCTGCGGATGAACTACGCTGCCGTGGATAAGCGCGGCAAGATCATTGATTCTGACAGGGACCTAGCCGCATTGGTCCGCCGCCAGGCCGGGCACATCAAGTCCTCGGTCTCCCGCGTGGGACGAAAGTCGGAGTCGAAGGCAGTGAAGGAATGGACCACGGATACGTTGGGCACCATTGATGAGGAAGTAACGACCGTGGTTGATGGCCACGAAGTCACCGCATATCCGGCACTCGTGACTTCTGCTGAGGGTGTCTCTTTGAAGGTTCACCCGACTAAGGCTGCGGCAGATGCGGCGATGATAACTACGACGTTGACGTTGCTAATGCGGGAGATTTCGGTCAACCACCAGCAGATGGTTAAGGGGCTGCCCTTGCAGCAGCGCGTAGCGGTGGACGCCTATCCACACGGTAGCGCTGAAGGATTGGTCAACGATGCTCGAGTGGCGGCGATCCGCGATCTCATGCTTGAGGAAGGCGGCCCGCAGCGTTCCCCGGAGGGATTCCGCACGCTTCTCGACGCCATCAAGCCGCAGGTTGCCGGCCGGGTTCGGCAGTCGGTGGTGGCAATTGCACCGGGACTTGCGGAGTACTCAAACCTGCGCGCTGAACTCGCGCACTGGGATGGCCCTGCCATTGACGACATGAAGGCACAGATGGAGTTCTTGCTGCCGAAGAACGCCATCACCATCCATGGCATGACGCACCTGCGCCATCTTCCCCGCTACATGCAGGCGATCCGAATCCGTTTGGAGGAGATGTCCCTCGACCCGGACAAGGACGCTGACCGTCAAGCAGAGGTCGAGGAGGCCAAGGCCTATCTGGCCAACCGCTTGCGGACTCTCCCAGCCGGGCGCGCAAAGACGCGGGAGGTCAAGGACATCTATTGGATGATGGAAGAGCTGCGGGTTTCGCTCTTCGCGCAACGCCTCGGCACGGCGCACCCAGTGTCGCTGCGCCGTATCCAAAAGGCAGTAGACAAGCTGCGCTAAGTCACATAGCCAATGGCTTAAAAGCTATCGCGGTCGCGGCGACGCATGAGTCGGATCTCTGATTCAAAGTCGTCCGCGCTCTCGAAGGATTTGTAGACCGATGCGAAACGCAGGTACGCAACCTCATCCAAGTCACGTAGTGGCTCGAGAATCGCAAGACCGATGTCATTGGCATTGACCTGGGAGGAACCGTGGCTACGCACGGTCTCCTCTACTTCTTGGGCAAGCTTCTTCAGCGCGTCATCCGTTACGTCACGGCCTTGGCATGCGCGACGCACACCGCGAATCAGCTTGTCCCTGCTGAAAGGCTCAGCCAAGCCATTTCGCTTGACGACTAACAAGACAGCTTTCTCGACTGTGGTAAAGCGGCCTTTGCATGAGGCACATTCACGGCGGCGCCGGATTGCTGTTCCTGCATCAACCACACGGGAGTCAATGACTCGTGACTGTTCATTATGGCAAAACGGGCAATACACCGTGCAGTTCCTTCCTCTTCCACGTCATCCGCCACTCACATGTGAGAGGCGGGCGTTGAGACCGCATTTAGTGTACTGCCCGATTCCCGCACGATGCCATTTATGCTCATCTGCTGGGCCCGACACCTAGGCCCAGCAAAGGCTTTACACGGATGACTAGTTGTTCACGCTGGCTTGCACAACCTGCTGAGTTCCCTGTGGCGCAGCGCCCCCATCAGCCGTGAGACCACCAAACACAGTTCCGATGAACACTGCCACGCCGAACACCGCACCAAGAAGATAGTTTCCGCGATTCGAGTTTTCACGCGAATTTTCCACCTCGCGCTGACCAGCATGATCGGTGCGTGGACGACGCTGAGGAACACCGCTGTATGTTCGATTATCCACACTGAGTGTTCGAACATCACGCACATGTGGACTCCGTGTAGCACCGTAGCGTGCAGATGCATCAGCATCCCAAACAGACGCCGCTGGCACAACGCTGGCGCGGTACGCACGGGATGAGTTGAAGTAGTTAACCTGCTTGTTGTTGGAGTTGAGCACGATTGCCATAATGTTTCCTTAAGCGTTTTAATTTGCCGATTAGTTTGCGGCTACAGCCTATTCAAACGCTACGACACGTTCGAAAATTCCCATCGCCAATTCGTTCGAATTAGTTGCTATGTTCGATTTATAACAGATTTTCGAAAGTTTGTCCATATCGAAGCGAAAATTCTCGAACATTTGCCCGCAACGTGATAGAAATGAAGAGAAGCTTTTCGAAAATTCGAACAGATAGTAGCTAACCAACCCACCCAAGCAGATTCGACGCCATATCTATCCCACCCAAGGAGACCCGATGCCACGCAAACCCGCCAAGAATTCTGGGAAGCCGGACATCAATTCACTCTCTGCGCGCCAGCGCCGCATCCTGGACGTCATCCACGACGCTGTGATGCTGCGCGGCTACCCGCCTAGCATCCGTGAAATCGGCGACGCCGCCGGACTGCAATCCACCTCCTCCGTGGCCTACCAGCTCAAGCAACTCGAGGAGAAGGGCTTTCTGCGTCGCGACCCTAACAAGCCACGAGCCGTAGACGTCCGGCACCTCAATAATGAGGAAGACACCAAGAAGCCGGGCCGCAAGACAGGAGCCAAGGCAGATAAACCAGAACCTGGTTCATCTTTGACGCCTGAAGAGGCTTCTGAGGTTGCTTACATTCCAGTTGTTGGCCGTATCGCTGCGGGCTCCCCCATCACGGCTGAAGAAAATATTGACACTTATTTCCCGATGCCAAACGACGTAGTGGGAACCGGTGAGCTATATATGCTGCAGGTTGTCGGGGACTCCATGCGTGATGCCGGTATCCTCAATGGAGACTGGGTCATTATCCGCTCCCAGAATGTCGCTGAAGAGGGCGAATTCGTAGCAGCGCTGCTGGACGGCGACGAGGCAACTGTCAAGGAATTCCACCGCGATTCCTCGGGCATCTGGCTCCTGCCACACAATGACGCCTACTCCCCAATCAAGGGTGACGATGCGGAGATCATGGGCAAGGTTGTTTCCGTCTTCCGCAAGCTTTAGCAGGCGATGTAACATCTTTTCTAGCGGGCATTACCCTCTAATTCCACCCCCTTAAGGGACAGAATTCCACTTCTCGGGTTTTAGCGCCCAAAATCACACATTCCAAAAGTGCAGGCAGTGACTTTAAATTTCACTGCCTGCACATTTTCTTATATGTGTACACCTTTGGTTTATTCCGATTCGTAGGGTTTTCTGGAAAACTAGGGTTAAGTCAGTTCTATTACTGCGAAAGTACCGCCCCCAACCCCGAGGGCGGAACGGAATACCCAATGCCCCACCCCGTTACGGGCATATTGTTGGAGGACTCTATGTACGCAGAGGAGCGTCGCCGCCAGATCGCATCCCTCACTGCTGTTGAGGGACGCGTTAATGTAACTGAGCTTTCCGAGCGGTTCGATGTCACCGCCGAAACCATCAGACGAGATCTCGCCGTCTTGGATAGAGAGGGCGTGGTTCATCGTGTGCATGGCGGCGCAGTGGCGTCCCAGTCTTTCCAAACCGCTGAGTTCACCTTGGACACGCGCCAGCGTTCAGCCACGGGCGCAAAAATCGCCATTGCGCGCGCCGCGATGCAATTCTTGCCTGAAGCCGGTGGCAGCATCTTCCTTGACGCGGGTACGACCACCAATGCTCTTGCCGATCTGATCGGGCAACAGAATGCGGCGGGTCAGTTCTCTATTGTGTCCAATAGCTTGCCCATCGCTTTGTCTTTGGCTAGCAACGGCGTCCCCGATGTGCAGCTTCTTGGCGGTACCGTGCGCGCTATCACCCAGGCAGTAGTGGGTGATACCGCACTGCGAACCATGGCGCTCATGCGCGCGGACGTTGCCTTCATCGGCACCAACGCCCTTACATTAGATCATGGACTGTCCACAGCCGATTCCCAAGAGGCCGCCATCAAGACCGCCTTCGTGACCAACGCCCACAAGGTTGTAGTTCTCTGCGACTCTTCCAAGCTCGGGAATGATTACCTAGTTAGCTTCGCATCCATCGCCGACATTGATGTTGTGGTCACCGACGCCGCTGCCCCTGAAAGCTTCGTCGAAGCACTGCGTGAACAAGAGATCGAAGTCGTCGTCGCAGCCGAGAAGTAGCTTCCTGCTTAATTACTCCATTCTCAGCTGAGTTTGATCCTCAGCTGAGTTTGTCAGCAGGAGGACAGGGCAGAATCTAAAACGAATCGAAGCCCCCAAAACCGTTGGGGGCTTCCTCGTATCTCAGACTCTTAAGCCTTGAACTCTTCCAACAGATCCAGGGCTGCGGTGCGAGCCTCAGACGGACCTTCAGCGTTAATTGCAGCTTCAGCCAGCTTCTGGCACTGCTCGAGGGTCAGCTCGGAAATCTGAGCGCCAACGCCTGCAACAGCAGTCGATGCAGCGGAAAGCGAGTTGACGCCCAAGCCGGTGAGTACGCAAGCAAGCAGCGGATCAGCTGCAGCCTCGCCACAGACGCCGACCGGCACGTTGTTGTCGCTGCCAACCACGCAGGTGTGCTGGATGAGTCGCAGAACAGCCGGCTGCCACGGATCTGTCAGGTAGGCCAACTGTGGGGAGAGACGGTCCGCCGCCATCGTGTACTGGGTGAGGTCATTTGTACCGATGGAGACGAAGTCGAGGTGCGGCATGATGGTGTCAGCCATAAGCGCAGCTGCAGGGACCTCAATCATGGCGCCAGCAGTCAGGCCGCGTTCGCGGCACAGACCCGCAAACCACTTTGCCTCAACTGCGGTTGCCACCATTGGAGCCATGACCCACGTTGGGACATCGTCGCCACGGTCAGCTGCAGCCTGTGCGATTGCATCCAGCTGGCGAGTCAGCAAAGACTCATTGTCTCGCGCAATACGCAGGCCGCGAACACCCAGTGCTGGGTTTTCTTCCGAAGACAAAGTTGCGTAGGAAATTGGCTTATCGGAACCAGCGTCGAGGGTGCGAACAACGACCTTCGACTCGGGAAAAGCGTTGAAGACCTTGGCATAGATACGTGCCTGCTCGTCCACGGTTGGCTCTTCACTAGCTGAAAGGAAGGACAGCTCTGTGCGGTAGAGGCCAATACCTTCTGCCTGAGAATCGGACGCAATACGAGCTGCGTTGCCGTCAGCAACGTTAGCCAGCAGCTGCACACGGTGACCATCCTTGGTCTGGGCCGGGCCACGCCACTGAGCAACGCGAGCAGCCTTTTCGCGGTACTCCTCCACAGCCTTCAGGGATTCTGCACGGTTAGCGCCAAGGCTGACGGTGCCGACGGACCCATCAACAAAGAGCAGGGTGCCGGACTCGATGTTGCGCAGATCCGCGCCCACCGCCACGATGCAAGGAATGTCCAGCTGACGAGCGATGATCGCGGTGTGGCTAGTTGGGCCACCGAGCTCAGTAACGAGAGCCTTGATGTGTGCAGTATCGAGCGTTGCGGTGTCTGCCGGCGCCAAATCATCGGCCAACAGGACTGCTTCGCCGCTGACCATCGGCAGACCAGGCTCCTGCTCGCCACGCAGCTGTGCGATAACGCGATCGCGGACGTCCTTCAAGTCAGTGGTGCGCTCAGCCATCACGCCACCGGCGGCTTCAAACAGGGTGACAAACTTTTCGGTCGCACTGGCAGTTGCATACTCTGCTGGACGGCCACTGCGGATGCTCTTACGTACTGCCTTGTGCCAGCCACGGTCCTTAACCATGCCTGCAGTAGCTCCCAGCACTTCAGCGGCCTGCCCCTCAGCCCCTGCTGCACGCTGCTCCAGACGACTTGCAACTACGTCGACAGCTTCGAGGAAGCGGTCGTACTCTCCGTCGCGCTTCTCCTCATCGATAAGCTCACCAGCAGTGGGCAGTTCTGGGCGCGGGCGAACCCACACAGCCTCGGCGTATGCGACACCAGCGACAACGCCGGTGCCCTTGATGGTTGATTGAGATACGTTTTCCATCACACATTTCCTTCAGAAGGGGATTTTGCTCTCATCCTAGATCATCACAGACCGGACAAAAAAGCAACGAATACCACAGTGATTTGATTGACTTTCGGACACATTCGGACAACAATCAAAAGTGAACAGAAAACTATGCTTGGCCATCGTCCGGCGCGTTTTCTCCCAATATACGCAAACTGCGAAAGGGACGAGTTTCCACAATGATTCTCACACTGACCCCCAACCCCAGTATTGACGCCACGCTTGCCCTTAACGAGACCATCAATCCTGGTGCAGTCCACCGCGCTTCCCAGGTTTCCCAGGTCGCAGGCGGCAAAGGCGTCAATGTCACCCACGCCGTCCATTTGGCCGGAGTAAAAAGCGTCGCCCTTCTGCCCGCGCACAAAGGCGATCACTTCCTCAACCTGATGGAAGAAGCACACATTCCATTCGACGCCGTCGCAATGCCTGGCACCGTCCGGATCAATACGACGGTCACCGAACCAAACGGTCGCACCACCAAGATCAATGGCCCGGGACCAGTCCTCAACGAATCCGTGCAGTCAGCAATAACCTCTTCTCTCGGCGCGCTCGCAATCGGCGCCGATTGGGTAGTACTTGCTGGCTCCTTACCTAAGGGTGTTCCTACTGAGTGGTACGCCATGCTTGTCGACGCAATCCGTGCCGCAGCGCCCCAGGCCAAGGTTGCGGTGGATACCTCCGATGCCCCGATGGTCGCACTCAGCGAGCGTCTTGAGACCTCTGCGCCGAACCTCATCAAGCCCAATGGCTTGGAACTTGGTCAGCTCACAGGAACCGACGGCGAAGCATTGGAAGCGGCAGCGGAAAAGGGCGACTTCAGCGGAGTCGTGGAAGCTGCTCAAGT
Source organism: Corynebacterium sp. HMSC05D08 (assembly GCF_001807215.1). Classification (NCBI taxonomy): domain Bacteria; kingdom Bacillati; phylum Actinomycetota; class Actinomycetes; order Mycobacteriales; family Corynebacteriaceae; genus Corynebacterium; species Corynebacterium sp. HMSC05D08. Next base: position 54,878 of record NZ_KV788340.1, read on the forward strand.
CGTTGTAAAGCGCGGCATTGGCGAGGTGCTCGTAACGCTCGGCGGCGCAGGCGCCGTGCTCGTCACTGCTGATGGTGCATGGGCTGCGACTCCCCCACCAACCAAAGTTATGTCTACGGTGGGCGCTGGAGACTCCTCCCTGGCTGGCTACATTCTGGCTCGCCGTGCAGGCAAAGACTTCGCAGAATCACTGCGGCAATCGGTGGCTTATGGCTCCGCAGCGGCAGCGCTTCCTGGCACCCAGATCCCGACCCCCGAACAAATCAATATCGACCAAACAATCGTCTCTTCCTTGTAAAGACTGAATTTTCTCATTAATCGAAGGAGTGTCTCATGGCATCCGATCTCATCGCGACTGACCTAGTCGCGTTGGACGCCGATTTCGGCGATAGCATCGAATCAGTCATCACTAATCTGGCCACTTTGGTCCATGGCACCGGTCGCGCTTCCTCTATCGAGGGCTTGGCGCAACCAGCCATCGACCGCGAAGCCAAGGCTGGCACCGGCGTTCCCGGCGGCGTTGCCATTCCGCACTGCCGCTCTGAGGTCGTCACCGAACCAACCCTGGCTTTCGCTCGCCTGAGCCGTGGCGTGGATTTCTCCGGCCCAGACGGTGACGCACAGCTCGTCTTCCTCATCGCCGCACCAGCTGGTGGTGGCAAGGCTCACCTGAAGATTTTGTCCAAGCTAGCTCGAGCTTTGGTCAAGAAAGACTTCTTGGAAGCCCTCCGCTCGGCTCAGAGCAAAGAGGAAATCGTCAAGCTGGTTCTCGACGTAGTCAACGCCGAGAAGCCAAAGAAGCCTGCTGCTGAGGCAGGTGCCGCCGCTGGCGCAGCAGGTGCTTCGGTGGCTTCGGCCGAGCCAGCTACGGCAAAGGCCGGAGCCACCAACATCGTGGCGATTACCGCGTGCCCTACCGGCATTGCGCACACCTACATGGCTGCCGACGCACTGACGCAGACGGCCGCGGAGCGCGACGACGTCAACCTCACGGTGGAAACCCAGGGCTCGTCCAACAACACCTCTGTTTCCCAGTCCGTCATCGATGCGGCTGATGCCGTCATCTTCGCCACCGACGTGGGAGTTCGTGACCGCGAGCGGTTCGCGGGTAAGCCGGTCATCGAGTCCGGTGTTAAGCGCGCTATTAACGAGCCAGGCGTCATGCTCGACGAAGCAGTTGCCGCTGCCAAGAACCCGAACGCTCGTCGTGTTGCTGGCGAGGCGGGCGCGGCGTCGTCAAGCGCTGCTGAAGAAGGCGACTCCCTGGGCTGGGGCAAGCGCATCCAGCAGGCCATCATGACCGGTGTTTCCTACATGGTGCCTTTCGTTGCTGCCGGTGGTTTGCTCCTCGCTTTGGGCTTCCTCTTCGGCGGCTACGACATGGCTAACGGCTGGCAGGCCATCTCTACGAACTACTCGCTGACGAACCTGCCGGGTCACGAGGTTGAGGTCGACGGCACGATGATGACCTTCGACCGCTCCGGATTCCTCCTCTACTTCGGCGCCGTACTTTTCGCTATTGGTCAAGCCGCGATGGGATTCATCGTCGCTGCACTGTCTGGCTACATTGCCTTCGCGTTCGCTGGCCGTCCTGGCATCGCACCGGGCTTTGCTGGTGGCGCCATCGCAGTCACCCTGGGTGCTGGCTTCATCGGTGGTCTGGTTACCGGCCTCATCGCGGGGCTCGTGGCCATGTGGATTGGCAACTGGAAGGTTCCACGCTGGATCGGCTCCCTCATGCCGGTTGTCATCATCCCGCTGCTGACCTCGCTCATCACCGGCCTGCTCATGTACCTGCTGCTCGGCGCTCCGCTGGCTGCACTTATGGAAGGCCTGCAGAACTGGCTGTCCTCCATGTCCGGCTCCTCTGCAGTGCTGCTGGGTATCATCCTCGGCCTGATGATGTGCTTCGACTTGGGTGGCCCAGTCAACAAGGCTGCATACTTGTTCGCTACTGCGGGTCTTTCCACTGGTGACCAGGCTTCCATGGAAATCATGGCTGCGGTTATGGCTTCCGGTATGGTTCCGCCAATCGCGCTGTCCATCGCCACCTTCGTTCGTAAGAACCTGTTCACCCCTGCTGAGCAGGAGAACGGTAAGTCTGCATGGCTGCTGGGGCTGTCCTTCGTTTCCGAAGGCGCTATCCCGTTCGCTGCTGCTGACCCGCTGCGCGTCATCCCTGCGATGATGCTGGGTGGCGCAACCACCGGTGCTCTCTCGATGGCGATGAACGTTGGCTCCCGCGCTCCGCACGGCGGCATCTTCGTCTTCTTCGCAATCGACCCGGCCTGGGCTTACTTCCTCGCAATCGCTATTGGCGTGGTCGTCTCCGCGGCCGCCGTCATTGCGCTGAAGCAGTTCTGGCCAAACAAGACGGTCGAAGAGGCTGCCGCCAAGGCGGAAGCTGCCAAGACTGCACAGGCCGCTGCATAACGCGTACACTTGTAATCACGAAAACACTTACAGTCGAAAGGACTTATCATCATGGCATCTAAGACCGTCAAGGTTGGATCTTCCGTTGGCCTGCACGCTCGTCCGGCTTCCATCATCGCGGACGCTGCTGAAGCTTACGACGAGGACATCTTCCTGACCCTCGTGGGCAGCGATGACGATGAAGAAACCGACGCCGCTTCCTCCCTGATGATCATGGCTCTGGGCGCAGAGCAAGGTGACGAGGTTACCGTTACCTCCGAGAACGCCGAGGCAGTCGAGAAGATTGCCGGCCTCATCGAGCAGGATCTGGACGCTTCCTAAGGCTCCAGAGTCTCCCGACTTAAAGACTTAACTCCCGGGCTCTTTTAGAAGAGCTCGGGAGTTATTTTTATGTTTAATTCTTATGCGCCGAGGCAGCTGTACTTAGTACTTCGCTCCCTTGCCCTCACCGAAGGTTTCATAGAGCCACTTGGCGGCTGGGTAGACCACGATGACGCCGATGGAGCCCCAAGCGATGCCCTCGAGGGAGATGGAGCCGATGTTAAGTGTCAGATTGCCGATGCCGGCGATAAGGGCCACAGCAGCGCAGGTGAGGTTAACCGGATTGTTGAAGTTAACCTTGTTGTCCATCCAGATGCGCACGCCCAGCATGCCGATGAGGCCGTATAGAACCAGAGTGGCACCGCCCAGCACGCCTGTAGGGATGGTGAAGATCAATGCGCCAAACTTCGGTATGAAGGCCAAACAGATAGCGAAGCTTGCCGCGACCCAATAGGCTGCCGTGGAGTAAACACGAGTAGCGGCCATGACGCCGATGTTCTCAGCGTAAGTCGTGGTACCAGAACCACCGAAGCCGCCGGCGATGGCGGTGCCCAAGCCGTCGGCGATGAGGGCGTCACCAGCAAGGTCATCGAGGTCTCGTTTGGTCATCTCAGACACGGCCTTTACGTGGCCGATGTTTTCCGCAATGAGGACCACCAAGACTGGCAGCGCCACGGCAATCGCAGAGAACTTGAATTCAGGGGTGTGGAACTGCGGAAGACCAATCCATGCCGCCTGGCGAATGGTCTCGGCTGTTCCTTCAGCAAGGTTGCCAGTCACCGCCGCGAAGACCCAGCCAATCACAACGCCGATAAGGATGCCCAAGCGCGCGACCATGCCGCGACCGCCCACGGTCGCAACGATGATCGCCACGAGAGTCACCACGGCCACCAGCGGCTGCGTCTGGAAGTTGCTCGTGGCAGCAGGCGCCAGGTTAAGGCCGATGAGCGCAACAATTGCGCCAGTCACCGCCGGAGGCATCACAGCATCAAGCACGCGGCGTCCCGCAGCCTTCACTACAAAACCGATGAGCACCAGCACCAGACCGGTCACCAGAATGGAACCTGCCTGCGCACCAATGCCGTACTGCTGCGAGGCAGACAGCGGCGCGATGAACGCAAAGGAGGAGCCCAGGTACGAAGGAAGGCGGTTGCGGGTGATCAGCAAGAAGAGAATCGTGCTGATTCCGGAGAACAGCAGCGTGGTGTTGACCGGGAAGCCGGTCAGTGTCGGCACCAGCAGAGTCGCGCCAAACATGGCGACCACGTGCTGCATACCGATACTGATGGTGCGGCCCCAGCTCAGTCGTTCTTCGGGCGCGACAACCGCGCCGGGTTCAATATTTTTACCATCGCCGTGCAGGCGCCAACCAAAAGTACTCACGAGCTTTCATTATTACCCACAAGCACGATTTTAGGAAACTTCCTCCACCACGAACTCCGAAAGCTCACGTGCGATGGACGCAGGAAGGCGGACGTCGACAAGCGTGCCCTCGTTGGTGTACTCCTCGTCGCGCACCGTGCCCTCGGCATGCACGCGAGATACGACGTCGCCGCGGGTAAACGGAACCAGTAGGCGGACGTGGCTGTCGCGAGAGTTAAGGAAGAGCTCAATGCGCGAGGTCAGTTCGTCAATGCCCTCGCCGGTGTGCGCAGAAACATACACCACGTTTTCGTGGTCGAGGACGTGGCGAATCTCTGCCAACACCAGCGGGTCCGCCTGGTCAATCTTGTTGATAACAATGATTTCCGGCGGTGCCTGCTCCCCTGTCTCCTTAACAATGTCGTAGATGACCTTGTTTACGGCCTCAATCTGCTTAATGGGGAAAGGATCGGATCCATCCACCACGTGCAGCATGATGTCCGCCGCCAAGACTTCCTCGAGCGTGGACTTGAAGGCCTCAACCAGCTGCGTGGGCAGGTGGCGCACGAAACCGACGGTATCGGTGAACACCACCTGGCGGCCGTCTGCAAGCTCAGCGCGGCGCGTGGTGGGGTCCAGGGTTGCGAACAACGCGTCTTCCACCAGCACGCCCGCTCCAGTCATCGCATTAATCAGCGAGGACTTGCCCGCGTTGGTGTAACCCGCGATGGCAATCTGTGGAATCGTTGAAGACTGACGCTTGGAGCGCTTGACCTCACGCGCTGTCTTCATACCGCGCAATTCCTTGCGCAGGCGAGCCATTTCGGTGCGGATGCGGCGGCGGTCCGACTCAATCTTGGTCTCACCAGGGCCGCGCAGGCCGACGCCGCCGTTGGAGCCAGCTCGGCCACCGGCCTGACGGGACAGGTTGCCGCCCCAACCACGCGTGTGGGTGTACAGGTATTCCAGCTGCGCGAGCGAAACCTGGGCTTTGCCCTCTTTGGACTTCGCGTGCTGCGCGAAGATATCGAGAATCAGCATCGTACGGTCAATGACCTTGGTATTGAGCTCGCGCTCCAATGCGGAGAGCTGACCTGGCTGCAACTCACCGTCACAAATGACGGTATCCGCACCCGTTGCCTCAACAATCTCTTTGAGTTCCTGTACCTTGCCGCGGCCAATGTAAGTACCAGGGTCCGGCTTGTCACGTTTTTGGTAGATAGCCTCAACGACCTCGGCGCCCGCGGTCTCAGTCAGCGCCGCGAGCTCAGCCATGGTGGCCTCGACCTCGGCAACCGTACCTTCGGTCCAAACTCCTACGAGAACGACCTGCTCAAGGCGGAGTTTTCGGTACTCAACCTCGTAGCCGTCGGTGGTGTCTTCGGCGCGAATTGTGGTGGAAACGCGGCGGAAAGAATTACGCTCGGCTAGGTCGAGGTCACCCGTTGTAGGGTCTTGCGGCTGATAGTCGCCAAATGCCTGTGCGAGAAGTTCTTCGTGATTTTCGTTCATGTTCCCTCCATTCTTGCACGTCGTTGGCTTAAACCCCCAATTCGCGCTGAGCAAATATAGTTGCCATCTTTTCTCCGGCTTATTCCTTTAATATTCTTCCGCGGCAGCTTTTGGCCAGCACTAACGGCGGGATACAATGGCCACCATGACCGAGAATCCCACCGCCACTAAGGCCAACGCTGAAATGGAGGCCATCGGCCTCAACTTCGAGCGCTGGCAAGATGCCGTCGAGGCAGCCATCTCCACTAATCTGCTCACCGTCACTGGTGAAATCCGCGACGGCCAGCTCATCCAATTCGCAGACCCTTCAGGCGCCCAGATCAACATCTTGGCCGTAGAGCCGTTTGCCACCTACATCGGTTTCGAGTCTGTAACCCAGGCCTTCGCCCACGTATCCATGGTCAACGACGTTCTCGCTTTCTTGGAGATCCTCGATCCGTTCGGCACCGTGCTGGCACAAGCCACCGCCAACCTCGCCCAGGGCCCACTCCTCGTTGACGAGGAAACCCAGCCCTGGCAGCAGATCGGCCTGACTGCTATGGGCCTCAAGGTCCAGCGCTACGCCACTGCGGAAGCCTACGAGGCCGAGTTTGGAGCATACCCGGCCGCCTTCGAGTCCGAGGGGGCGGAAATCGTTTCCTCCGGCTCCGGTGCCGCGGCCCCTACTCCAGGATGCCGTTTCGCAGCTCGCGTTATGGAATCCTCGTGGCGCCACAACCAACTGACCGGTGAAAAGTTCATGCACTTGGTCATGGACGGTGCTTTCCCGTTCGATCTGTGCCTGCCAGCTTCCTTTGGCGAGCTCCCTGCGAAAGATGAAGTATTAGCCGGAACTGCTATGCTGACTGCTTCAATCGAAATGCCGACCGGTGGCTGCGGATCCAGCGGCGGTTGCTCCTGCGGCTCCGGCGGCTGCGGCGGACACTAAGTAGCAAAGCAGAAAGGCCAGGTATGGGTTCAGGCAGTCGTCATGCGCTGGCCATCGCCCTTGCGGTGGTGGCTGCCGTTGCGCTCATCGGGACGCTAAAGCTATCTGGTCTTTTTATTGCCCTTTTGGTTGCGGGCGCCATGTGGTTGCTCGCCTCAAGACGGCCCGATGCTTCCGAGCATTCCGCGCTGCGTACCTCCATCGATCTTTCCGCGGACGATATTCGTGACGTGATCGCTGAATACGACGATTTCTGTAACTCAGAAAGCACCGACTCCATCGCTGATCGCACCATGTACCGTCCAGCGCTGTTGGATCTCGATTGCGTGGATCCCACAATCGAGGCCTTTCACTACGAGCTGGGCGGCGCCAAGCGTTTCCTGCGCCGGCTCGAAACCCGCGTCTACCGCAACGACATCGAGACAGATGAACTCGAATCGCTCCTCAAGGTCACCGATGAGCGCGCCACCGAGCTGCGCGAGACCTGGCTCGCGGCTCGGCGCGCGGCCCATTCGTTGGGCACGAAATATGACCGCCGCCCGCAGGAGAACCGCGAGCTGCGTCGCACTGAGTCCCCTAAGACCCCTGAGGACCCTGAGACTCCTGAGGACAAAGCCTAAAGCTGCGTCAGCCTAAAGCTGTGTCTGCAAAGACTGCAACTAAACAGCCATGAGCTAGAGAACCGTGGTGCCCTCAGCCACGATGCGCGAAGGCCCAGTAAGACGTGAACCCCCGTCGAAGATTTCTACCTGCACCTGGCCGCCAGGAACATTGACGGTGACGGTTCCGGCACCCTCGCCGGCGTCGGCAAGCGCAGCTCGTGCCGCGGCCACCGTACCGGTTCCGCAAGACCGGGTCTCCCCCACCCCGCGCTCGAAGACGCGCATGGATACCGCGCCGTCGACAAGCTGTGTCAGTACCTCAACGTTGACGCCATGCGGGAAGAACTCGTGGTCGAACTCCGGCTGCGCGAAAGCCATATCCTCCAAAGACTCCGGCGTGAGGCCCGGAATCACTGCAGCCAAGTGCGGGTTGCCCATGTCAACGCCCAAGCCGGCAAAGTTTTCTCCAACCATCGAGGCAGTGGACACGCCGGTAACCTCCGCAGGGCCCATCTCCACGCTGACCTGCGCATCATGCTCGTCGAAGGAATGCACGGTGACCTGCTTTGCCCCTGCGCGAGTGCCGACGACGAAGCTCTCGCTGTCCACCAAACCGCGGGAGCGCACCCAGTGTGCGAAGACGCGCGTGCCATTGCCGCACATCTCAGCCACAGAGCCATCGGCATTGCGGTAATCCATGAACCAGTCCGCAGGGGCAATGCCCTCAGCCAGTGGCTCACCCAGTGCGCCAGCGCGCACCACGCGCAGAAGGCCGTCGCCGCCGATGCCGGCGCGGCGATCGCATAGAACGCGGACCCGCTCTGGGCTTAGTTCTAGAGTGCCCTCGTGATCCTCGATGATGACGAAGTCGTTTTCAGTACCGTGTCCCTTGGCAAATTTCATGCCTCAATAATACGCAGCGCCTGCTCGTAGGTATCACCGGCTGCGTCCAGCCAGTTAATGCGCTTGTCACGGTTGAACCAGGCCCGCTGCCGGCGCACATAGCGGCGCGTTCCAGTAATCGTGCGCTCAACGGCCTCTTCCCACGTCAACTCGCCGCGTTGGGCCTGGAATACCTGCGCGTATCCGATTGCGCGGCCCGCCGTGGAATCCTCCACTAAGCCTGCGTCCTGCAGGGCCTCGACCTCTGCCACAAGCCCGCGCTCGAACATGCGCCGGCTACGCAGCTCAATGCGTGGATTGAGCCATTCTGCCTCGGTGCGCAGCCCCAGCAACAACGTGTCCCAGCGCGGCGGCGCATCTTTGGGCGGCTGGCTGGCTTTGAAAGGCTTGCCGGTCAGCTCGATGACTTCCAGGGCGCGAACAGTCCGGCGCGGGTCCTTGTCCTCGATGATCGAGGCTGCGGCTGGGTCAATCTCCGCGAGCTCCGCGTGCAGCTTCTCGATGCCGATATCTTTACGCCGCGCCTCATACTTCGCGCGCACTGCCGGATCAGTGGGCGGAAACTGCCAATCGTCCACGAGTGCTTGCACATAAAGCATGGAGCCCCCGACCAAGATGGGCGTCTTGCCGCGGGCCATGATGTTCTCGACGTCAGCGATGGCGTCTTGCTGGAAGCGCGCCACGGAAGCCGTCTCTGTCACCTCCCACACATCGAGTTGGTGGTGCGGGATGCCTTCCCGTTCCTCTACGGTGAGCTTGGCAGTGCCGATGTCCATGCCACGGTAGAGCTGCATTGAGTCGACGTTTACTACTTCGCCGTCTAGTTCATGGGCCAACTTGACGCCCAGGTCCGATTTACCGGATCCGGTGGGCCCCACGACTGCGATGGGCCTTAGCATTGCCACCCCGCAACGTAGCGCCCTACGCCCAGCGTGGAATCGGCCGCACGCAATTCCGCTTGCGTGGGCCGCAAAGCTGCAAGCTCAGCCCACAAGCGGGTTTCAAGCACGCCCGTCTCCGCCAGCAAAGACTCGTCGCAGTCCACGTCCACGCCGGAGAGCAGGGACTCGCACCACAGGGCGGTGTCTGCCGCGCCGTCGACAAGCGCAAGCGGCGCCCGCGCTGTAAGCCCCGCACTGCCATCCACGCACACCATGGTGAGGACGCCGGCACGCGGGGTACCCACGTGGTCTCGGGTATCGGCGACGCGGTGCTTAACGACGCCGTCTAGCACATACCGCGCCATGAGCTCCGGGAGATAGTTTCCCGCACCAAGCTCGACGCTGGGTGCGCCCCATGCCCGCAGTGAGCCGCTGAGGTTAGTATGCCAACGCGGATCGCGCGAACCGACGATGTCCACCTCGATTTCCGCTGCTTCCTCCCCTAATCTTGAGGCCTCCGCAAACTCCACAACCAGTTGGCGAGCAGCGGCAAGAAGGGCCCGGCTGGCGCCATCAGCAGGCGAAAGCTCAGCCGCGAGGGCGGGGGAAGAAGGCATTACCAAAAGATTTAACATTGCTTCCTCATCCTAGTGTAGGAGAAGGTACTGTAAGGGAGAACACTCTAGGCAGCCGTGACGCGCGGCGCGACTTTTCACGAAGGCGGTTTCAACCATGTCGATCCCAACCCCAGGTTCAATGCCCAAGAAGGGTGCTCGTCCAGGCCCTCGTCCTGGTGCGCAGCCGGTGAAGCAGACTCCTCACAATGATCCGGCCAAGTGGGGCCGCGTGGAAGAAGACGGTTCGGTCTACGTCAACGCCCCGGAGGGCGAGCGCAAGATTAGCGAGTGGAAGGCTGGTACCCCGGCCGAGGGCTTGGCTCACTACGGCGCACGTTACGACGATCTCTCCACCGAGATCGAGCTCCTCGAGGCTCGTCTCAAGGCGCATCCTGGCGAAGCTGAGTCCATCAAAGCCACCGCTGCTGAGCTGCGTGAGACCTTGCCTACCGCTGCGGTTATCGGCGACATTGCGGCACTCGATAAGCGCTTGGGCGCTGTCATCGAGCACTCCGTAACCGCCGGTGAGCAGGCACAGGCAGACAAGGCACGCCGCCGCGAGGAAGGCATCGCTGCCAAGGAGAAGCTGGCCGCCGAGGCAGAAGACATCGCAGAAAACTCCACCGACTGGAAGGCCGCGGGTGACCGTATCCGCGCCATTCTCGAAGAGTGGAAGCAGATCCGCGGCATTGACCGCAAGACTGACGACGCACTCTGGAAGCGCTACTCCCGTGCGCGCGATTCCTTCAACCGCCGCCGCGGCGCCCACTTCGCGGAGCTCGACCGCAACCGCGCCGCCGCACGCAAGCGCAAGGAGGAACTTGTTGAGCGCGCCGTAGCACTTCAGGACTCCACGGAATGGGGTCAGACCGCTCGCGCTTACCGCGACCTCATGACCGAGTGGAAGGCAGCCGGCCGCGCACCGCGCGAGGCTGATGACAAGCTCTGGGCGCAGTTCCGCGCCGCACAAGACCACTTCTTCTCTGCACGCAACGCTGTCAATGACGAGCGCGACAAAGAGTTCGCCGCCAACGCTGCGGCCAAGGACGCACTCATCGCTGAGTACGATTCCCAGATCGATCCTTCCAAGTCCATCGAGACTGCCAAGGCAAAGCTGCGTGAGCTGCAGGAAAAGTGGGAGGAGATTGGCTACGTTCCGCGTAACCAGGTCCGCGAGTACGAGGCAAAGATCGAGGTACTCGAAAAGCGCGTCGCTGAGGCCGAGGACTCCGAGTGGCGCCGCACTGATCCAGAAGCACAGGCACGCGTAGCCCAGTTCCAGTCCAAGGTTGATGACTTGACGGCTCAGGCTGCAGCAGCCGAGTCCAAGGGCAATGCCAAGAAGGCCGAGGACCTGCGCGCACAGGCTGCGCAGTGGCAGGAATTCGCCGACGCAGCTGCCGCTGCAGTCAACGACAAGTGACGGTCACCCGCAAGTAATTGCTCGTTCAGATCGTACCCGGCCGCGGGGAGCCCGCCGACTGCGTGCGCAGTTTCGTCTTCGACGCGAACCTTTACGCACAGGAGGCCTCCGGCGATCCCGCGGCCTCTTCCGCGCCTTCGCGGGTGGTACAGCGCCTACAAGGTTCCACCGAATCTGTCACCTACTTGTTTGGACTGACTGAGGACACCCCGCTGGAGGTCGGTAAGCTAGGCTTTCCCACTATTCCAGCAGTAGAGCCCAGCCCGGAGCTCGACTTTGACGGCTTTATCCATATCTCCCTTCCGCTGCTCGAGGAGACCCAGAATGCCGAGATCGAATGCGTGCTCGGCGCTGATTACCTGCCCCTGCCGGGCGAAGAACTTGAGCCCGAGGCGCTGGCCGTAACGCATCAGCTCGCCGAACACGCAATGGCCTTGGCCCGCCAGTTTGGTCGCAGTGTGGCGCAAATCGGCATGCTCTACCCGGCTGAAGCGGACTACTCTTACGATCCTTTTTCCACCGCTTACACGGAGCTGGGATTCCAGCCCAAGCATTCAGAACACCAGATGTTCATTGAGTTCCCCGACTCCCCTGCCCGGCCTTTCCCGGTGGCGGGCCGCAGCTTCCACGTGTTCGCGGACTATGACATCCCAGAGCATCACCTCGACGACATCTTGGACCTTCTAACGGTCGCATCCACGGATGCGGTCTACGGGGATCTCAACACGGAGCCTATTAATTGGACACGGGAGCGCTTGGCCGAAGCCCACTCCCGCCTGCGGGCGCGCAAGTCACACACGCTTCTCATCGCAGTGGAGGAAGAAGGCCGTATCGTGGCGCTCACCGAGTTGGCACGCCATCACGACGCAGATCCCGAGGTATGCGAGTGGACGCTCACGGTCACTGCGCGCGATAGGCGGCGCGTGGGACTAGCCACGTCAGCGAAGCTGCATGCACTGCACGAGGTGGCTCAGTGGTGGCCTGATACCCGCCGTGCTTATTGCTCGGTAGCCGACGCCGATCCGGCCATGAACCGCATCTACCAGCACCTTGGTGCAGAGGTCATCTCTACATCGTCGGCGTGGGAGCTCAAGCTTTAGGACTTCTTGTAACGCCGCGCTGCTTGGCGACGCCGATCGTCGATGAGCAGCGGGTTCTCCTCCGGCGCGAGGGTGGTTGCTGCCTCGGTTTGCAGGATTCCCACCTGGTCCAGCTTGCTGGCTTCGCGGCGGGCCTTCTCAGCAGCTGCGACCTGCTCTGGGCTGCGCTTGAACGCCACTTGGCAGTATGCAAGGAAGGCGATGAGGCTCGCGAGGATTCCTACCCACATGCCGATGGAAGGGCTATCAACGGTGGAACCGCGGAACCAGAAGCTCCACAGGCTAATGAAGAGGGAAATGGCCACCATCATCCACGCGGCGAGCGCAAAGTTGGTGCGATGTGTGGCCACAGTCAGGGTGGTCAGCACGCCAATGCCCACGAGGGAGAACCATGCAGAGACAGTTTCCATGATGGAGATCCGCACGCCGTCATCCGTGGTGCCCAGTTGCAGCGCTTCCCACCCATGCGCCGGGCCGGCATAGGGCAGAACCAAGTACGCAACCCACACCACGATAGCGATGATGAGAGTGACCTTGTGGTTTCCCAGTTCCATCTTCTTGGCAGCCGCGCGTTCAGCGGCGTGGGCTTGTTCGTACTGATTACTCATGGTGGTCTAGCGTACTCCTCTAGCAGCCGCAGGCGTCATCTTGCTGGCGCGCAGGCTTGCCAATCCGCGGCAGTCCCAGGCCCACACCAATCGGCGCGGTGGTGGGCGTCTGACCGGCTGCGGACATATCGCCCGCCTTGGTGCGGCGGTGCGAGGTCACGCCGGAGTCAGCCACGAGGAAGAAGGAGCCAGCATCAGTCACGGTGGTGTGAACAACGTCGCCAGGGCGGATGTCCGCGGTGATGTCGGTGCGGGTGCCAGCGGCGTCGACAAGCACGGGCGCAAAGTGCACCAGGCGCCCATCGCGGGAGCGGCCCGTCAGGCGGTGGGTCTCCCCTGCCTTGCGGCCTCCCTCGGCCTGGACCAGCAGCTCAGCGTCGGTGCCGATGAGCTTGGCGTTTTCTTCAGCCTGAATGGAATCCTGCAGGGCAACCAGACGCTCGAAGCGCTCTTGCACGATGTGCTTGGGTACCTGCTGCTCCATCTCGGCAGCCGGAGTGCCCGGGCGCGGCGAGTACTGGAAAGTGAAGGCGGAGGCGAAACGCGCGCGCTTGACGACGTCCATGGTGGCCTCGAAGTCCTCTTCGGTCTCGCCCGGGAAGCCGACGATGATGTCGGTGGTGATCGCCGCGTGTGGCATTTTTTCGCGCACTTCGTCGAGGATGGCCAAGAACTTCTTAGAACGGTAGGAACGGCGCATCTCTTTCAGGATGCGATCGGAGCCAGACTGCAAAGGCATGTGCAGCTGCGGACACACGGCCGGGGTCTCAGCCATGGCGTCGATGACGTCAGAGGTGAACTCAGCTGGGTGCGGCGAGGTAAAGCGCAGGCGCTCGAGGCCCTCAATCTTGCCTACCTCGCGCAGCAGCTTGGAAAAGGCGAACTTGTCACGCGGCAGATCTGGGTCAGCGAAGTTCACTCCATAGGCATTGACGTTCTGTCCAAGGAGCGTGACCTCGGAAACACCCTGGTCAACCAGGGCTTGAACCTCAGCGAGGATGTCACCTGGGCGGCGATCCTCTTCTTTACCGCGGAGGGAAGGAACGATGCAGAAGGTACAAGTGTTGTTGCAGCCCACGGACACGGATACCCAGCCGGCGTAGGCGGACTCGCGCTTGGCCGGGAGCACGGACGGGAAGGCCTCTAGAGAATCGACGATTTCCACCTGTGCCTCGTCGTTGTGGCGAGCGCGCTCGAGCAGCGTGGGAAGTGCTGCCATGTTGTGGGTGCCGAAGACTGCATCGACCCACGGTGCGTTGTCGAGGACGGTATCTTTGTCTTTCTGCGCCAAGCAACCGCCCACGGCGATCTGCATGCCAGGGTGGTTTTCCTTGGTCTTCTTCAGCGCGCCCAACGTGCCGTACAGGCGCTTATCGGCGTTCTCACGCACCGCGCAGGTATTGAAGACGATGAGGTCAGGCTCTTGTTCCTCCGCGGCGGCAACATAGCCAGCCTCTTCGAGCAGGCCCGAGATGCGCTCAGAATCGTGGACGTTCATCTGGCAGCCGAAAGTACGCACCTCATAGGTGCGGGCGGAACCATCCGGGTTGGTGCCGGCGCTCTGCGCGATCTGGCCGAGGGCGACCTCCGGATCAACTCCGGTGACGGCGTTCTTGGGGTTTCTAGTGTTCATGGGGGCGCTCACGTCGGTTCATTCTAACGACGCTCGGGGGTAACTCATAACCGCGCTCTTCCCCTGTTTACCAACTTCGCCGCATGAATATTTCTCCTCATTTACCAGGTATTTCTATATTACGACAGATAGAATCCTCTTTACAGACGGGTGAAGCGTTATCAAAACGTGACCCTATTGCCCAACCTTGTGACACAGCGCACCCTATTATCCCAACATGACCCGTTCAACATACAGAAGGAAGTAATGATGTGAGCGACTCCCCAATGATTCGCATCAGCGACGTACAAAAGTACTTCGACGATTATCACGCATTGCGCGACATTAATCTCGAGATCCAGCGCGGCGAAGTCGTTGTCGTGCTCGGCCCCTCGGGATCCGGTAAGTCCACGCTGTGCCGCACCATCAACCGCCTCGAGACCATCGAGTCCGGCTCCATCGCCATCGACGGCACCCCACTGCCGGAGGAAGGCAAGGCCCTGGCCACGTTGCGCGCCGACGTGGGCATGGTCTTCCAGCAGTTCAACCTCTTCCCTCACTTGACTATCAAGGACAACGTAACGCTGGGCCCCATCAAGGTGCGCAAGATGTCCAAGTCCGCCGCGAACGACCTAGCACTCCAGCTCCTCGACCGCGTGGGGATTGCCAACCAGGCAGACAAATACCCGGCGCAGCTCTCCGGTGGCCAGCAACAGCGCGTCGCCATCGCCCGCGCGCTCGCGATGAAGCCGAAGGTCATGCTCTTCGATGAACCGACCTCCGCTCTCGATCCGGAGATGGTCAACGAGGTCTTGGACGTCATGACGGACCTCGCCAAGGAGGGCATGACCATGGTCGTCGTCACGCACGAGATGGGATTCGCCCGCAAAGCCGCAGACCGCATCTTGTTCATGGCCGACGGCGAGATCGTCGAAGATACCGACCCTGACTCTTTCTTCACCAACCCGCAATCGGGTCGCGCCCGGGACTTCCTGGGCAAGATCCTCCACCATTAATCCCATCCTCATCTCAAGGAGAAACACCATGTCTGGTTCCCACATCACCCGCGTTATCGCCGCCACCTCCGCCGTCCTTGCCTCTGGCGCCCTGCTCGCTGCCTGCGGCGGCTCCTCCGACTCCGCCTCCGGCGAAGGCGAGGGCCTACTCGCCCACATCGAGTCTGGCAACGTCACCCTCGGCACCAAGTTCGACCAGCCGGGTCTCGGCCTGCGCGAGGGCGACGGGTCCATGTCCGGCCTGGACGTCGACGTCGCGACCTACGTCGTCAACCACATCGCCAAGGAGAAGGGTTGGGCTGAGCCAAAAATCGAGTGGAAGGAAACCCCCTCCGCGCAGCGCGAGACCCTCATCGAGAACGGCCAGGTCGACATGATCGCCGCGACCTACTCCATCAACGCCTCCCGCGCAGAGAAGGTCAACTTCGGTGGCCCATACCTTGTCACCCACCAGGCCCTGCTCGTTTCTGCTGACAACGCGGAAATTAAGGGTCTCGACGGTCTCGACGGCAAGATCCTCTGCTCTGTCACCGGCTCTACCCCGGCTCAGAAGGTCAAGGAGGCTCTGCCGTCCGTCCAGCTTCAGGAGTTCGACACCTACTCCTCCTGCGTTGAGGCACTCTCCCAGGGCACCATCGACGCGATGACCACGGACGCGACCATCCTCAACGGCTACGCCGCCCAGAACGAGGGCAAGTTCAAGGTCGTCGAGCTCGAGAAGGACGGCAAGCCGTTCACCGACGAGTACTACGGCATCGGCCTGGCCAAGGACGACCAAGAGGCCACGGAAGCCATCAACGCTGCGCTCAAGGAGATGCACTCCTCCGGCGAGTTCGACAAGCTCGTCTCTGCCAACCTCGGCAAGGGCGACGCCATCGAGCCGGGTACCCCGGGCGACCTGTCCTTCGTGGAATAACGCCCCCTTAGGCCGGGCACAAAAGCCCGGCCCCTCCCATCCCCAATGAACGAGGAGAAACCATGAGCTCCATGTGGAGCCAGCTGGGTCCAGAACTCTGGCCCGCGTTTTGGCTCACTATCAAACTCACGCTGTGGTCGGCGTTGGGTTCCATGATTCTAGGCACCATCCTGACCGCGATGCGCGTCTCCCCCGTCGGCATTCTGCGCTTCCTGGCTACGACGTACATCACGATCGTGCGCAATACGCCACTCACGCTGGTCGTGCTGTTCTGTTCCTTCGGCCTGTACCAGACCCTCGGCGTCACGCTCGCGAGCCGCGAGTCGGCGACATTCCTCATCGACAACAACGTGCGCTTGGCCATCGTGGGCTTTATCCTCTACACCTCCGCCTTCGTCGCCGAGTCGTTGCGCTCCGGCATCAACACCGTGGACTTCGGTCAGGCAGAGGCCGCCCGCTCGCTCGGGCTGTCCTTTACCCAGACATTTAGCACCATCGTCTTCCCACAGGCAGTCCGCGCGGCTATCGTCCCGCTGGGCAATACACTCATCGCGCTAACGAAGAACACGACCATCGCGTCCGTCATCGGCGTCGCCGAGGCCTCGCTGCTCATGAAGTCGACCATCGAGTTCCACGCCAGCCAGCTCTTTGTCATCTTCCTCATCTTCGCAGCAGGCTTCATCATCCTCACCCTGCCCATGGGCCTTGGCCTGGGCAAGCTCTCTGAAAAATTGGCGGTGAAGAAATAATGTCCGTACGCGCCACAGTGCTTTACGATGCCCCCGGCCCCAAGGGCCGACGCAACAACGCCATCTATACAGTCATCACCGCCATCGTCGCCACCGCGGTCCTCGCGTGGGTGTTTATGAAGTTGAACGAGCGCAACCAGCTCAGCCCTGAGCTGTGGACGCCGTTCCTCAACTCGCAGACATGGACGACGTATCTGCTCCCGGGTCTCAAGGGCACGATATTCTCCGCCGTCGCCTCCATTCTGTTGGCCATCGTCTTTGGCGTGGTCTTCGGTCTGGGACGCCTGAGCGAGCACCGCCCCATCCGCTGGGTGTGCGGCGTGGTCGTGGAGTTCTTCCGCGCCATCCCCGTGCTGCTGCTCATGATTTTCGCCTACCAGCTCTTCGCGGTCTACGACCTCGTGCCGTCCAAGCACCTCGCTTTCGGTGCCGTTGTCTTCGCGCTCACGCTCTACAACGGCTCCGTCGTCGCCGAGATTCTGCGCTCCGGCATCCGTTCGCTGCCCAAGGGCCAAACCGAGGCAGCTAAGGCGCTGGGACTGAGCCACCAGCAGACCATGTTCAAGGTGCTGCTCCCCCAGGCCGTCGCGGCGATGCTTCCTGCGCTCATCTCGCAGATGGTCATCGCCCTCAAGGACTCCGCGCTCGGCTACCAGATCGGCTATGTCGAAGTTGTCCGCTCCGGTATCCAGTCCGCGTCCTTCAACAAAAACTACCTGGCTTCGCTCATCGCCGTCGCCATCATCATGATCCTTATCAACTGGGGACTGACAGTGCTGGCCCAACGCATCGAGCGCCAGCTGCGCGCCGGCCGCGCCCGCAAGAATATCGTGGCCGCCGTGCCGCACCATCGCTCGCAGGGCCTCGACACCAAGGACGAGGTCAACGCCGATTGGCACGCACCCGGCTACAAGGAAATCCGCAACCCCGCGGAATAAACACCTCACATGGGCAAGCCGAACCCTCAGCAACCAGCTGGGGGTTTACTCGTTTTCCAGCTCCGCGCAGCGCGCCTCGAGAGCCGCCTTCGCCACGCGCAACGACGCACCCTCGTTAAAGCCGCGGCGGGCAAGCACGCCCACGATGCGCCGCAGCGCCTTGTCGCGCTCCGCACGGTCTTCCGGGATCGTCTTCACCGAGCGAGCCTTCTTAGCAGCGAGCTCCTCCATGATGGACTGCTCGGACTCCTGCGTCACCTGCTCGAGCGCCTCCGCGCGGTCTGCTTGCGCTACCCCCTTGCGCTGCAGCTCGCGGTCGAGCACCCGCGCCGACTTGCCGCGACGCGCATGGCGTTGGCGCACCCATTCACGCGCGAATGCCGCGTCATCGAGCAGGCCCACGTTCGCAAGATCGTCAAGCACCGACTCGACGACCTCCGGGTCAAACTCCAACCCAATGAGACGATCGGAGAGTTCCTTTCGCGAACGCGCGCGCTGATCCAGTAACAGCAACGCACGATTGCGTACCTTTGCTTTAGCTTCTTCTGCTTCGACATCAAAAAGCCCGCCTCCAGTGGCGCCGGATTCATAATCTTCCAGCGCCCGGCGTAGCTTCTCGAGCTTCTCTGGGGCGGGCTTGTTCATTTATTCGTCGTCAAAGTCGACGTTTGGCACCAAGTCGACTGCCTCATCAGTTAGCGGATCATCCGCACCTGGCACGTCCATTGGAATGTCTTCGTCGGTAGTCGCACCAGAGCCGATCCCCAACTTGTTGAAGATCTTTTTCTCGATCTCGTCAGCGAGGTCCTTGTTTTCCTTCAAGAAGTTACGCGCCTTCTCCTTACCCTGACCGAGCTGGTCACCTTCATAGGTAAACCAGGAACCGGACTTCTTGATGAAGCCATGTTCCACGCCCAAATCGATGATGGAGGACTCCCTAGAGATGCCCTCGCCATACATGATGTCGAACTCGGCAATCTTAAATGGTGGGGAGACTTTGTTCTTCACGATCTTGATCTTGGTGCGGTTACCAATTGCATCCTGGCCGTCCTTCAGGGTCTGAATGCGGCGGATGTCGCAACGGACAGATGCGTAGAACTTCAGCGCCTTACCACCAGTGGTGGTCTCCGGCGAACCGAACATGACACCAATCTTCTCGCGCAGCTGGTTAATGAAGATTGCGGTAGTGCCGGAGTTATAAAGCGCACCGGTCATCTTGCGCAATGCCTGGGACATCAGACGAGCTTGGAGACCCACATGGGAGTCCCCCATCTCGCCCTCAATTTCTGCCTTCGGGGTCAGCGCTGCCACGGAGTCAATAACGATGATGTCAATAGCGCCGGAGCGAACAAGCATGTCCGCGATTTCCAGCGCCTGCTCACCAGTATCCGGCTGGGAGACCAAGAGGTTGTCGGTGTCTACGCCCAGCAGACGGGCGTATTCCGGATCCAATGCGTGCTCCGCATCGATAAAGGCAGCAATGCCGCCGTCCTTCTGCGCAGAAGCAATGGCGTGCAACGCAACAGTTGTCTTACCGGAAGACTCAGGACCGTAAATCTCAACGATACGGCCGCGCGGGAAACCACCGATACCCAGAGCAATATCGATCGCGGTATTACCGGAGGAGATCGCCTGGATTGGCGGGCGTTCGTCATCACCCAGACGCATGACTGCGCCTTTACCAAAATCCTTCTCAATCATCGCCATTGCGGCGTCAAGAGCCTTTTGGCGGTCATCACCTTTAGCTGCCGCGGCAGTGGACTTCTTCTTGGTTGCCATTTATTTCCCTAACTTTGATTATTTACGCAGAATGATTCACGCGCCGATGAGCGCGAGTTCTTCTTTTTAGACTGTTATTGCGCAACACTGGTTCCGCCGACAGACAAAAGCTATCGAATCAGCTTGACATCCCCCACAACAATACACACACAGATGTTCGAATTTCCACTCAAATTCAACGTGTCTGTTCTATTTTCAGGCCATAAAGGTTTCAACGCGTTCGAAAGGCCGAGCTAACGATTACAAGGTTGGATAGTCGACCCCAAGGCGCCTTTCTTCGGGAACGTCAAAGTCATCGCACAATCCGTCCCACACGTCGCCCGGGTCAACACCTCGCTCTATTAGCTCGTCGGCGGTCTCACCATATTTTGCTAGTACATGGGAATGGCTAATCCACTTCCCCTCGGACTCGCCGAACTCGTCGACAACCAGTTGGTGATATTCCGTCAATCGCATGCCAGCCATCCTACAGGGCGGCCTTGCACACCCTCCCTAGGACAAGTCCCCCATCTAGGGCATAGAGCGCCGCCGAAACCCCACGTTGAACGCTGTTCAAAACTGCCGGTTTCCTGCTTCGTTGGCAAACGTGTAATCTCCCCACCATGAAAAAGAACTCTGTCGCGACTGACATCGCATATGTTGCAGTCTTTACCGCTCTCATCATCGTTTTTGCGTTCGTTTCCATTCCAAGTCCTGTCTCCGGTGTTCCCATCGTTATCCAGAACGCCGTCATTACCCTGGCGGGTCTAGTTCTCGGCGGTCGCCGCGGATTCTTCGTGGGCCTGCTGTTTATCGTTCTCGGCCTCGTAGGCCTTCCGGTCCTTGCTGGCGGACGTAGCGTCATCAGCGCCCTGCCTGGCCCAACCGTTGGTTACATCGTGGGCTACCTCATCTCCCCTGCCATCGGCGGCGCTGTGGCCTACCGTGCACCGCGCAACAAGACAGGCCTTGCCATCATGATTACCGTCGCCGGCTTTGTCAGCTTGCTCATTCAGTACGCTTGCGGCACCGTCGGCCTGGCGCTGCGCGCGGGCATGGGCTGGGGCGAAGCTGCCCTGGCACAGATTCCATTCCTCGGCCCAGATGCGCTCAAGCTGGTGATCATGATCATCATCGCCATCGGTGTGCACTCAGCTTTCCCTGATCTCATGGGCCGCAAGCCTGTGACAAAGAAGGCTGAATCCGCGGCTTAAGCACTATGCCAACAATTGAATTTCAAGGGGTCTGCGTCTCTTTCGAGGACAAGGAGATCCTTTCTGATATCAACCTGACCCTCAGTGAGCAGCGCATTGGAATCATCGGTGCCAACGGTGGGGGCAAGTCCACGCTGACGCGTCTCATCAATGGTTTGGGTGAGCCAACTACGGGCACAGTGCTTGTCGACGCCGTCGATGTAGCGAAGAGCGGCAAAGAAGTCCGCCGCAAAGTGGGCTTCGTATTCTCCGATGCAGAGAACCAAATCGTGATGCCAAATGTGCGTGACGACGTCGCCTTTTCCTTGCGTCGCATGAAACTAGCTAAGGAAGAAAAGAAGGCGCGTGTCGACGCCGCCCTCGAGAGATTCGGGCTCTCACATCTAGCGGAGCAATCACCACACACGCTGTCAGGTGGTCAGAAACAATTGCTTGCGCTGGCGGCTGTACTAGTCATGGACCCGTCGCTCATCATCGCCGACGAGCCGACAACCTTGCTCGACCTACGCAACCGTGACCGCATCCGGCGTGAGTTCGCGGCACTTGAGCAGCAACTCATCGTGGTCACCCACGACCTCGAATTCATCAATGACTTCGACCGCGTCATCTGCATCGATGACCACAAGATTGCTGCCGACGGCGCACCCGAGGAGGTCATCACTTTCTACCGCAAACTCATGGCCTCACGGCCGCTCTAAAGAAGTCAGCTTAAAAGAACCGACCCACTCAACAATCACCCCAACCGAAACCCTTTGTGAAGTAGGAAGCCAGCCGTGCCGAAAAGCATCCCCCTTGGCTATTACGTTGATGCCGACACCATCATCCACCGGTGTCCGACGCGGGTGAAGTTTGTGGTTCTCATTACATTCATTGTGGTCACCACACTGTGGGCTAAATCCATTCCCACCGCGATCGGCGCCGCCGCGATAGCAGTGGCTTACTACCCCATTGCACGTATCCCTATCAGTGTGGCATGGGGCCAACTTTTGCCGCCTCTTTATCTCTTGCTGGCCCTAGCCGCGTTTCAGTGGTGGCAAAAGGACTTTGTCACCGCAGTGGTGATGTTTTTTAGTGTCTATGCCTCAATCATCGCGGCCGTTTTGCTGACCTTGACTACCAAGGTTTCAGACATGATGGAGTCTTTCGAGCGGGCACTACAGCCTTTCGCGAAACTCGGACTGCCGGTAGAAAACCTCAGCCTTGCCATGTCGCTGACAATCCGTCTGTTGCCGCTAATGCTCGGCACAGTCAATGAAGTCCTCGACGCCCGCAAAGCACGCGGCGCCGGCACGTCACTGCTCGCCTTCGGTACACCGGTGGTCATCCGCTCTATCCGCCGCGCCCAGGCCATGGGTGAGGCCCTGCAAGCCCGCGGCGTCGGCGATTAGCGCTAGCAAGAGTAGCTCCATGAATTTGGAACCCGAGTTTCAGTCCCCAGAAACTCACTACATGCAGGAAGGGCCTCACCCGGCGGATGCCAAGGGTGAGGCCCTTCCTATGCTCGAGGCTATCGGCTACTTTCGTAGCGTCAATTAAGGCTTACTCGCCGCGCAACTCGCGGAGACGAGCCTGGACAGCATCATCAGCTGCAGCATTTGGCTGAGCTGCCTTGTCAGCAGCGGAACCAGCAGTGCGGTTGCCCTCGATTGCCTGCTGGGGGTTGCCCTCCACAGCCTTGGTGGTGTTCATTTCAGCACGAATCTGCTCGAGACGGGAGTGGCCTGCGAGCTGAACGCCAGCCTGCTCAATCTCGTGCATGCGATTAGAAACGGAGTTCTCGGCGAGCTCAGCCTGGCCCAATGCCTTGGTGTAGCGGCGCTCAATCTTGTCACGCACAGAATCCAGCGAAGGGGAGTTGCCGTTCGCGGTCAGCTCGTTCATGGAGTTAAGCGACTCGGAGACCTTCTCCTGCATCTTGGCCTGCTCAAGCTGAGACAGCAGCTTGGAGCGCTCGTTGACCTTCTCACGCAGAGCCATGCCGTTGCGCTCGACAGCCTTCTTAGCCTGCTCAGCCTGCTGAAGTGCCTGATCGTGAAGCTTCTTGGTGTCCTCTACAGACTGCTCAGCAGTAACGAGCTGTGCAGCGAAAGCCTCCGCAGCGTTCTCGTACTCGGTGGCCTTGGTTGCGTCACCTGCAGCACGAGCTTTATCAGCGAGCTCTAGAGCCTGGCGGGTATTGCCCTGCAGCTTCTCAATTTCGCTCAGGCGACGGTTAAGCTGCATCTCCAGCTGACGCTGGTTACCAATGACAGCAGCTGCCTGCTGCGAAAGCTCCTGGTGCTGACGCTGTGCTTCCTCGATAGCCTGCTCGATCTGAACCTTCGGATCAGCATTTTCTTCGATCTTGGAATCGAAGAGTGCCATCAAGTACTTCCATGCCTTTACGAATGGATTCGCCATTGTATTCTGGGGCCTTCCTAATTAGCTTTCAAAATTTTCTGAAAAAGTATTTCTCCGGTTCTCTATACTAGCGAAGCCCGCGCTTCACTGCGTTGCCTAGGGCATAAAGTTCGCTGTGGAGCGCGGGCTATTAAAAGCTAGTTAGAGCTCAGATGCTGCAGGGGCAGTCGACGCCAGTTCCTCATCCATCGACGGCAGTGCCATGTAGCCCGCTGCCTCAATGAGAACGTCAGCAACGCTTACCTCGAGCGCATGGCAGACAGACGCCAGAAGCTCTGAAGATACTTCCTTGCGTCCACGCTCTAGCTCGGAGAGGTAACCCGGGGATACACGGGCCACGCCGGCGAGCTCGCGGAGAGTCACGCCCTTGTCAGCGCGGAAGGCGCGGAGCGTGAGCCCCAAAGCCTCACGAAGGAGCGGTTCCGGAGCGCGTTTAGGGGTTTCGACGGCACCCGGTACCCGCGCCTGGGTGGCGTTTAAAGGCTTTTCAAGAAGTGCTGTTGTAGTGTTCATCATCCTGTATAACGTGCTAAGTCAGCACTTTGTTCCCGACAGTGCTAATTTTCTTCCAAAGTTGATAGAAGCAGGCTCAATGCTGCGGCTACAGCACCCGTTCGAATCTCGTCGCGCGAGCCAGAAAGGTGCTCCGTCTGAATCGCCGTTGGTTCAACGCTGGGACCCACAATCCCTACGAATACCGTGCCCGCGGGTTTGCCCTCCTGAGTATCAGGGCCTGCGACACCAGTTAGCGAGACCGCCCAATCCGCGCCAGTCTCACGGGCGGCAGCCACGGCCATCTCCTGCGCCGTCGACGCGGAAACCACGCCCCGTTCCTCCAGCTGCTCCAGAGGAACGTGCAAGAAATGGGACTTTACCTCGGTTGCGTAGGTAACCAATCCCCCGCGCAACACTGCAGAGGCGCCGGGCACGGTGGCCACGGTGGCCGCGGCTAGGCCAGCAGTCAGAGACTCGCAAAACGCCACAGTTTCCCGGCGCCGCTTGAGCGTTTCAACTACTTGGCTGGCCAGAGAATCCATTAGGAATTCTGCTTCCGACCGTCAATGAGGTACTGCACACCGGTGACCACGGTGACCACAACTGCCGCGAGCATGACCGCAAAAGTGGGGATATCCATCCAGCTCGGTAGCGGGCACAGATACATGGCAACGGCGATGGTTTGGAGAACAGTCTTTAGCTTGCCGCCCTTAGATGCCGGGACCACCTTGCCCTGGCGCAGCAAAGCCATGCGCCACAAGGTAATGCCGAACTCGCGCACCAGGATAACCACCGTCACCCACACAGGCAGCACACCGATGATATTAAGACAGACGAATGCAGCCGTCATCAGTGCTTTATCTGCGATGGGGTCAGCAATCTTGCCAAAGTTTGTAATCAGACCGCGGGAACGAGCAATGTCGCCGTCCAGCTTGTCCGTGATCATCAAAGCCACAAATAGGCCAAACGCCCACCACTCATGGTCCGCCAGGACAAGCCATGCAAAGACTGGGATAAAAAGAATTCGCAAGCTGGTCAAGACGTTGGGCAGATTCCAGTTGGAAACGTTGGGATTTACATCCGACGCCGCTGCTGCCTTTTGCTGAGCTTGAGAATCATTCACGGGACTAATCCTACCTGCCATGTTGAAGCTCCTGCGGCTGACTCCCCCAACTCCCTAAGATGAGGGGCATGAAGTACATTGCAACACTCTACGAATATGACCCTGAAAATCCGGCCATCGCTGATAACCGTCCGGCGCACCGCGAATTCATCAACGGCCTCAATGCCGAAGGCAAGATTCTTGGCTCAGGCCCATTCCCAGATGCCAAAGGCGGCGCGTTGATTGTCCTCCAGTTCACGGATGAGACGGCCACCATCGAAGACGCTGCCGCAACCATGGACAACGATCCCTTCTTTACATCCGGCGCAGTCACCGCCCGCGACTTCCGCGAGTGGAATCCAGTCATCAACTCGTTTAGCTAGTAGCTAGTAAGCGCCCAACCTCGATAAATGCTAAGACCCGGAGAGGAATGCACAGTGTTTCTCTCCGGGCCTTTATGATGCGGTGTAAACGCCTCTTAAACTTGTGGTTTAAGGCAATTCTGACTGCGGTAGGTCCGCAGCTTTGCCTACAAACTCGCCGCTCTTGGTGCGAACTATCTTGTTACCCTCTTCGTCCCAGTCATAGTGGTTGTGAGATATCGAGATACCACCCTGGGCCTCGTCGCGCTTGCTCTTCAAAACAGAGGCGGCAACGGTCACCGCGAGGACGCCCACGATAACCAGCAGGGACATCAAGGTCGGAATCTCTGGAATGCCGCCGACGTTTTCGCCGCCATTCACGAACGGCAGGTTGTTCTCGTGCAGCGCGTGGAAGAGGAGCTTCACTCCGATGAAGCCCAAGATGATGCCCAGGCCATAAGGCAGGTAGACCAGACGCTCCAAGAGGCCATCAATCAGGAAGAACATCTGGCGCAGGCCCATCAAAGCAAACGCGTTAGTAGTAAAGACCAGGAACGGTTCTGAAGTAATGCCGTAGATAGCCGGGATGGAGTCAAACGCGAACATAACATCGATGAGGCCAATAGCGGTCAGTGCCACGAACAGTGGCGTCAGAGCCAGCTTGCCCTTCTTCGGGCCGGATTCCTCGCGGTGGGTGAGCTTGTCACCGTGGTAGCGCGGCGTCACGTGAATGACCTTGCGCAGCCACTTGATGACGAGCATGTCGTTGGGGTCCGTCTCCTCAGCGTCGCGGATCTCATCGACGATGAGTTTGACTGCGGTGTAGATAAGGAAGATTGCGAACAGATAGAACACGTCGGACCACGCCTGGATGATCGCAGCACCGAGCATGATGAAGATGAGGCGGAATAGCAGCGCCAACACGATGCCGATCAACAGCACCTTCTGCTGGAAGCGGCGAGGAATCTTGAACGAGCCCATAATCAGTGCGAACACGAAGAGGTTGTCCACGCTCAAGGCCTGCTCAGTCACCCAGCCTGTGTAGAACTGAATGGCGTGCTCGTGATCCCACAGCACCCAGACGATTCCGCCGAAGATGACGGCGAGGCCCATATAAAACAGGGTCCAGGAGCCGGATTCCTTGATGGAAGGCTCGTGCGGGGATCGCACGTGGCTGTAGAAATCAAAGATGAAAAATCCGAGAATGACGACGATGGTGATCGCCCAGATCCACAATGGGACATGCATATATAAATATCCTCCGGTCGGGTTACGAAATTGACCGGAGGTCTCCCCCACCCGCTCGACGCGGGCCAGCGAGACCGGGAACCCTGGTAATAAAACCGAGCTGCCGTGTTGACGATCATCGCTGTGGAGCGGGGTACTCCCCTCCAAGACTCGTCCTATATTACACAAAAGAAAATGCCCTACCGCATTTAAATCGGTAGGGCATTAAATCACCAGCGCAACTTGAGTCCGGTTCTTAGAACGCCCCAGAAGATGGGTTGTAGGTGGCCTGCACGGTGCGTGTGTCGTCGGAGGACGCGGCATCGTCAAGCGCTGCGTCGCCACCGTCAGCAGACTGCGCCATCTCCTCCTGGATTTCCTTCGGGGCTTCAGCCGGATCCGCGCCCTTAATCATCCAGATTATGGTGTCGAGTTCTTCCGGCTTGACCAGAACCTCACGTGCCTTCGAGCCCTCGGAAGGACCCACGACGCCGCGGGATTCCATCAAATCCATCAGGCGACCAGCCTTAGCAAAGCCGATGCGGAGCTTGCGCTGGAGCATCGACGTCGAACCCAACTGGGAGGTAACCACAAGTTCGACGGCCTCAAGCAGATCATCCAGGTCTTTTCCGATGTCCTCGTCGATTTCCTTCTTCGCCTCGGACTTCTTTTCTTCCGTGACGCCTTCAGTGTAGTTCGGCTGGCCTTGTGCCTTCGCGGCATCGACAACAGCCTGAACCTCTTCGTCAGAAACGAACGCGCCCTGCATACGCACCGGGCGTCCGCCTTGCGGGATGAACAGACCGTCGCCCATACCGATGAGCTTCTCGGCGCCACCCTGGTCCAAAATGACGCGGGAGTCAGTCAGCGACGAGGTAGCAAAGGCGAGGCGGGAAGGAACGTTGGTCTTGATCAGACCGGTCACGACGTCCACGGAAGGGCGCTGGGTTGCTAGGACCAGGTGGATACCCGCCGCACGTGCCTTCTGAGTAATACGGACGATGGACTCCTCGATTTCCTTCGGGGCGGTCATCATGAGGTCGGCCAACTCATCCACCACGCACACGATGTATGGGTACGGGCGCATCTCACGCTGGGAGCCGGCAGGTGCCTGGTGCTCGCCGGAGATGACCTTGCGGTTGTAATCCTCAATCTTGCGCACGCGGGCGGACTGCATGTCCATGTAGCGCTGCTCCATCTCCTCGACCAGCCACTGGAGGGCGGCTGCCGCCTTCTTCGGCTGAGTGATGATCGGGGTAATGAGGTGTGGAATTCCTTCGTACGGGGTGAGCTCCACCATCTTCGGGTCAACGAGAATGAGGCGCACCTCCTCCGGGGTCGCGCGGGTGAGCAACGAGACGAGCATGGAGTTCACGAATGCGGACTTACCGGAACCGGTAGCACCCGCCACCAAAAGGTGTGGCATCTTCTTCACGGAGAAGGACGAGTATTCACCCTCAATGTCCTTGCCCAAGCCGATGAGCATTGGATCGTCGGAGCCAGCGATGGCCGGGGAATCTAGCACGTCGCGCAGACGCACCATCTCTCGGTCTGCGTTCGGCACCTCGATGCCCACTGCGGACTTGCCCGGGATCGGGGTCAGCAGACGCAGGTTGTCCGTGGCCACGGCGTAGGCCAGGTTGGACTGCAGGTTCGTAATCTTGGAGACCTTGACGCCTGGTCCAAGCTCGATTTCGTAGCGCGTAACTGTTGGGCCACGGCTAAAGCCGGTGACCTGGGCGTCGACCTTGAACTCCTCGAAGACATCAGTGATGGCCTCGATGATGCGGTCGTTGGCCTCGGTACGAGCCTTGGCAGGCTTGCCCGGGGTCAGCAGGTCAGTGGTCGGCACGTCGTAGTCGGATTCGCTAGCCACACCAGGGGCAGGTGCCGGGGCCGGTGCAGCAGAAGCCGCCTGTGCGGGTTGCGCCTGTGGTGCGGACTGCTGGGACTGCGTTGCTGGCTCTTCGACGGACTTGCCGGTCGTGGCATCGCGCCCGGATCGCTGTTGGAACAGGCGCACTGCCTCAGCGTGTGCCGAGGAGACCACGTCTGCTGCGGAGTCGAGAGCAGCGCTTGGCGACGCCGCTCCTGCCGCAGCACCCGCAGCCGCGCCAGCGGCAGCACCGGCGGCACCGCCGATTGCGGCACCGGCTGCGCTGGCAGATGCCTGGGAAGTACGGCGCGGGGTTGCCGAGCGCGGAGACGCTGGGAGCACGGTGGTTGACACCTCGTCGCGGACTACTGGAATCTCATCGGTGTCGTCGACGCTGCGCGGGATAGCTGAATTGAATTCTGGGCGGCCATGCTGCACTGGGTGCGCCGGCGTGGCCGGTTGTGAGATAACCTCGGTCGGCTGCCCCGCATCATCGAGCAGCGCGGACTGCTCGGCGCGCGCTGCAGTAGCTGCGGCGTCCTCATCAGCGTCCTGCATCGGCGCTTGAGCGGAGTCGAAGGAGACCGTTGCGTTTGCGTCTGCCGGGTAGTTATCCATCGGCGTCGACAGGCGGCGTGGGCGCTGGCGGCGTGCGCGGCGCGGCTGCTGCGCCTGGCGTTCCTCACGCGGTGCGCGTTCACGCCCCTCGGCGATGTCGTCGATATCGTCATTGACGTGACCATAGGCGTCGTCGTGGAGCTCCTCGTCGTAGTCCTCGTAGCGTCCGTCCTTGCGCTCGCGCAAGCCGGCCATGAGGTCGTTGAAGACCGCCGAGATGTAGTCGAAGGCCTCGCGCAGGGTGATACCCGTGATGTTCAGGGCACCGTAAATTATCAACAGGAACAGCAACGGGACCGCAACATAAGCAGAGAACGCCGCCTCGAGCAGCTGGCCCACGACAAAACCGATGGCGCCGCCGGCGTCACCTGCAGCGTTGTTTGACCACGACAGGGCAGGCAGTCCGGCAAAGATGTGGATGAGGCCCAGCATGCACACGATGATGAGGGTGGTACCGCCCACGACGCGTGGCTTGAGGTGACCGGCCACGCCGGATACCCCCATCATGAGCGCCATGGCGAGGGCCACCAGCGCCACTGGTAGCACGTACGCACCTGCGCCGATGACGTAGCGCACCGCATTGGTGAGGTAGGCACCGATGACGCCCACGATGTCGAACCACACCGCACACGCGAGGACAATCGCGATGCCAATCAGGGTCAGCGCAACCGCATCCGGATTGGAAATCTGGATGGTGCGTTCCTGCCGGGCGACGCGGCCCTCAGGATCGACAGAGCGGTCCAGCGCAGTCTCAGGATTATTCGCGACGTCCTCGCCCCGACCTTTGCCATTGTTCTTGGCGCGGGTTACCTTGCTCTTCTTGGTTTTGCCCCGAGTAGAAATTTCCTCCGGCTCCCTTACATCATCGTAATCTTCAGTGTCATAGTCGCCGTAGATATCGCGATCATCCGCACCGCCGTCACTCGGTCGCAGATTGTTCATTCCACGGCCGACGCCGCGTGCCATATCGCCCATGCCACGCGCTGTGGCGCCAAAAACCGCGCTTAGCCCACGACCGACAGCACGGAATGCGCTGCCGGTCCTCTCGGAAGAGGTCTCAGCAGCGCGGTTTGCGGAAGTCAGCGTGAGATGCTCGGAGTTTCCCCGGCTCGAGGACTTACCTGTACCGGTACGGCCAGACGGCCGCGATCGGTTCGCAGGGCGGGCGCTTCCCTTTGAGGAGCGGCCACGGTGCGAGGCGCGTGACGGTGCGTTTTTGACAGACATATCCGCCACTCTAGTAGCCCTTGCACCACTATTCACATACGCCACACTAGTTTCGGGTGGATATTTTCCTTAGTGAATAAGGCTTCTACACGCTTTTGCATCCTCAATGGGCAGCAAATCGCTAGTTGCTGCGCTTATTCTAGTCTAAGGGCTTGACGCAAAGTTAGAAGCCGGATCGGACGATAGCATTGTTATCGCCCTCAATCCTGACGTCACTGGCGTCACGGCCGTAGGTCCACAGAACCAGTTCGGAGACTGGGCCCAGGACGCGGACGACGTCGTCCCCGCGCTCAGCCACCTTCTTACTATCGCCCACGACGATGCGAGCAAGGCCCTCCGGGTACAAGACAACCGGCTTCGCGGACTTGCTCAACATGCGGGGAGCCAACATTTTCAACCCCTTGTGGAGTTCCTTCTCCACTGCCTTTGAAAAGTCGCGCGGCTCGGTCATACCGTTGGCACGGCGAATGTCCTCATGGTGGATGAAGTGCTCAGTGAAGTTTGCCAGTGAATCAACGTAGCGCATTGGGTTCGTCTTCTTCGCTCCCCTCCCCCAAGCATCAACCAGCTCATCGAAGTCACGCGCTGCTGCTTTCTGCATCGCCGACTCAAGGCGCTTTTGCAGCTGCGGGATGAACATCCCAGCGGCCGCGTCAGGGCGGTTTTCCCTTACCCACAAGTGCGCGGCAAGGTCGCGAGTGGTCCAGCCTTCGCACAGCGTAGGGGCATCCGGACCGAGTTTATGGAACAGCGCCACCATCTTGACGCGCTCAGCAGAAGAAAACGACATGTGCCCCAGCATAGACTGCCGGGGCACATGTCGTTTGAGAGGTTTAGCCTAAAGCTCCTAAAGCTACTGCCTCATTTAAAGAGACTCGCGGGAAGCCTCTACCTCTTCGTCATCAGCCAAGAGTGGACCAGAGTTTGTCGGGATGATAGTCGGCAAGATGACTGGCTCGCGCTTGTACTTGGAATCCATGAGCTTGGATACCTTGCGGCGCAGCTTCTGCACCATGCGGTAGGTATCGTTCTCGCCCTCAGCGGCGAGATCGTTCATCGTGGACTCAACCAACTTGGCAACCTCCGGCACGATGCCGCGGTCATCGTCAGAGAAACCAGTGGTGGATACAGCCGGATGCTCAAGCAGCCGGGACGTGCGGTTATCAATCACACAGGTGATGGAAACGACGCCGCCAGAGCCGAGGTTGGTGCGGTCTGCCAGGGTATCTGCGTCGACGTCACCCATGGAGACGCCATCGACGTAGAGGTTACCCACGGTAATCTGGCCAACAACCTCTGCACGGCCGTTGCGCAGATCAACGACAACGCCGTTCTGTGCCAGAACCACGCGGTCGCGGTCAACGCCAGTGGAGACTGCCAGTTCCTTGTTTGCACGCAGGTGACGCCACTCGCCGTGGACCGGCATAACGTTCTTCGGACGCGCAGCGTTGTACAGGAAGAGCAGCTCGCCGCCGTAGCCGTGGCCGGAGGCGTGAACCTTGGCTTCCTTGTTGGTGATAACTTCAGCACCAATCTGGGAGAGCATGTTCATGACACCGTAAACGGCCTCTTCGTTGCCCGGAATCAGGGACGAGGAGAAGATGATGAGGTCGCCGTCGCGGACGGTGATCTGACGGTGCTCACGGCGTGCCATGCGTGACAACGCAGCCATTGGCTCGCCCTGGGTACCGGTGGTGATGAGCAAGACCTTGTGCGGTGCCATCTTGGCAGCCTCGTCGATCGGGACGATGGTTCCGCGCGGAACCTTCAGGAAGCCCATCTTCTCGGCGATTTCCATGTTGCGCATCATCGAGCGGCCGTTGAAGGCAACCTTGCGGCCAGCATAAACGGCGGCGTCGATAGCTGCCTGTACACGGTACACGTTGGACGCGAAGGTTGCGATGATGACGCGCTGCTTAGCATTGGACACCAGGCGGCGGAAGGTAGCCGGGATATCTCCCTCGGATGCGGAAACGCCCGGGATGTTCGCGTTGGTGGATTCGCAGAGCATCAGGTCGACGCCCTCATCACCGTAGCGAGATAGCGCCGGAAGGTCGGTCGGACGGTTATCCAGCGGGGTCTGGTCCAGCTTGATGTCACCGGTGTGGATGATATTGCCAGCCGGGGTGCCCAGCATGATGCCCAGTGCATCCGGAACGGAGTGGTTAACTGCCCAAAAACGGCAGCGGAACGAACCGTAGTTCACATCCGACTTCTCGTTGACCTCAACGAACTTCGGCTTCTGGCGGTGCTCCTTACACTTCGCCGCAATCAGCGCGATGGTAAAGCGCGATGCCACGATTGGAATATCCGGGCGCAGCTTCAGCAGCCACGGGATAGCACCAATGTGGTCCTCGTGAGCGTGGGTGACAACGAGTGCCTTGACCTTGTGAATCTTCTTCTCGATCGGGCCAAAGTCCGGCAGGATCAGGTCGACGCCCGGCTCGCCAGAGGACGGGAAGAGCACGCCGCAGTCGATGATGAGCAGCTCATCCTGGTACTCGAAGACGGTCATGTTACGGCCAATTTCGGAGATACCGCCCAGAGCGTAGATGCGCAGGGCATCCTTCGGCTGCTTTGGTGGTTCCGGCAGACGCTTAGTCAGATCCGCGCCCTGCATCGACTTCGGCACGTTGCGGCGACCGCGGTTGTTGTTACGGTGGCCGCGGCCACCGTTGTTGCCGTTGCCATTGTTCTCATTACCGCCATTGTTTCCGTTGCCGCCGCGACCGCGACCACGGCCGCCACGGGAGCCACGGGAACGGGAGCGACGGTTGTTGCCGCCCTCGTTGTTGCCCGATTTATCGGAATTGTTGCCACCGTTGTTGCCGTTGCCAGAGGACTGGCCATCGGAGGTGTTCTTGGAATTGTTCTCACCGGATTCCGTGCGCGCCGAATTGGTCGGTGCCTGAAAAACCGGCGAAGCCGCCTCATTCGAGGCGGTCTCAGTTTCCGCTGGTGGGCCCGCCTTGCGGGTAACCTTGCGGGAACGGTTACGGGGTTCAGTCATTCTTAAAGGACTCCAGCCTTTTCCATATCACGGCGAAGCTCCTCGATCTCCTGCGCGGAGGCCGCGACAACTGGGAGACGAGGGTCGCCGACTTCGATGCCCTGCAGACGCAGGGCAGCCTTTGCGAGTGTTGCTCCTCCCAGACGCGCTTGCGCCTGGATGAGCGGGGTCAAAGTTTGTGCATTGATCTCCCTTGCGCGTGCAAGGTCGCCTTCTTCGAAGGCAACAAGGAGATCCGCGAGAGCACGCGGAGCTGCGTGGCCGACGACCGAAATGACGCCGGAGGCGCCCAAGGTCAGCCAAGGCAGGTTCAGCGGATCATCGCCAGAGTACCAAGCCAAGCCGGTCTCCTGAATAAGCGGTGCGGCCGCGCCAAGGTCGCCTTTAGCGTCCTTGACAGCCTTGATGTTCGGCAATTCCGCAAGGCGGCGGATGGTCTCCGTCGCAATTGGAATGCCCGAGCGGCCAGGAATGTCATAGAGGCAGATCGGAAGATCGGTTGCCTCGGCAATTGCTGCGAAGTGGGCGTACACACCTTCTTGAGAAGGCTTGGAGTAGTAAGGAGCCACAACGAGCAGGCTGTCTGCACCCGCTTCTGCGGAAGCCTTGGCCAACTCGATGGACACTGCGGTGTTGTTGGTACCTGCACCTGCGCAGAGCTTTGCGCGGTCCCCTACTTCTTCCTTGACGGCCTTGAGCAGCTCTAGCTTCTCATCCAGCGTTGTCGTCGGCGATTCACCCGTGGTACCAGCCAGGATGAGGGAATCTACGCCGTTGTCAACGAGGTGAGCTGCTAGACGACGCCCCGCGGCTACATCGAGTTTGCCATCGCGGTCAAACGGGGTGACCATGGCTACTCCGACGCGGCCGAAGGTTTCTACGCCTGTCTTTGCTGTCATACCTGTGCTCATAGCCGTCAAGATTACCCGCTTCCCGCGAAAATTTGTTCATCGGGGTCGCGTGGCGGAACAAGCTATGGCCACCGCCACGGACTTGAACTAGGCGTATGGGCTCGATGCCATTTCGGTGCCGTCGGCAAGCTGGGTGATGTGGAAGTCATCGAATACCACCGGCGACTGCTCGCGCAACAGCTTGAGGCAGGCAATCGCTAGCTCACGCATCTCGGTGTCCGCTTGCTCGGTGGCACGCGCGCCGATGAAATGGCGCCAAGCCCGGTAGTTTCCGGTAACCACGATGCGGCTTTCCGTCAGGTTGGGCAGCACGGCGCGCGCCGCTTGCCGCGCCTGCTTCTTGCGCAGTAGTGCGTTGGGCTCATCTTCCAGCTTGCCCTCCAGCGCGCTGAGCAGCTCGTTATAGACAAAACGCGTCTCATCCACTGCCTGCATGGTAAGCCGCGTCAGCTGCTCGTCTTCAGCAATGAGCTTGGGCAGTACCACCTGTGTTTCCTCCGGATGCACGTAGCGTTGCGAAAGCTGCGAGAAGGAAAAGTGGCGGTGGCGCACCAGCTCATGACTGGCAGAGCGCGACAGGCCGCGGATGTAGAGCGTAGCCGTGGCGTGTTCCAGCAGCGCATCGTGGCCCACCTCAAGGATGTGACGCAGGTACGCGGGGTTGCTGGCGGTGCGTGGATTCGGCTTATCGAAGGACTCGTAGCAAGCCCGGCCGGCAAATTCGACGAGAGCCTCGCCATCGGAGGCTGCCTGCTCCCTCTCCCACTCGATGCCCTGCGGCGGGTGGAACTGCGTTGCCGCGATGAGCTGGACGTCCAGTTCGCTAATGCGTGCCATATTTTATGCCTTATGTCTTCTTTAATGCCTTATGTCTTCCCGATAGTCCGACTTATAGGCCCAAGTACTTCTCAAGACCCACGGTCAGCCCGGGGTGCTCTGCAATCTGGCGAACGCCAACCAGCACGCCTGGGGTGAAGGAAGAACGATCATAGGAATCCTGGCGGATGGTCAAGGACTGCCCCTGGGCGCCGAAGATGACCTCCTCGTGGGCAACCATGCCGCGGGTACGCACGGCGTGGACTGGGACACCGTCGACGTCGGCGCCGCGTGCGCCTTCGAGAGCCTGCTCGGTAGCGTCCGGCATCTCTCCTAGGCCTGCTTCCTTGCGGGCTGCCGCAATGCCTTGCGCGGTGTGGATGGCGGTGCCAGAAGGCGCATCCAGCTTGGTTGGGTGGTGGTACTCCACAACCTCGGCGGTCTCGAAGTACTTCGCAGCCTGTGCTGCGAAAACCATGGTCAGCACGGCGGAGATAGCAAAGTTTGGTGCAATCAGGACGTTGCCGGCGCCATCTTGCTTGGTCCACTCCTCGACCTGTGCCAGGCGGTCTGCGTCGAAACCGGTGGTGCCCACGACGCAGTGAATGCCGTTGCCAATGCAGAACTCGAGGTTTGCCATCACCGAAGACGGCTGGGTGAAGTCAACGATAACCTCGGCGTGGTTATCCACCAGCACCTGCAGGTCAGTATCGCGGTCAACCTCAGCGACCAGCTCGAGGTCATCTGCCGCATCAACGCCTTCTACAATCGCCTGGCCCACGCGGCCCTTCGCACCCAAGACTCCCACTTTGATAGCCATAAATGCTCCTTGCCCTGTTCAATGTTCAATCTAAATTTAAATACGTATAAGCACGCTACATCTAGCGCAGGCCTTATTGCCTGCCCCAACGCCGACCAGTCTAACGCGCCAGTTCGCAACGTAGGCTTTGTGCCATGCGTATCTATACTGCTTCCTTGCTTGTCGACGACGTCGCTCGCGCCCACGATTTCTACGTCAACACCTTGGGTTTCAAGGTTAAAGACGATGACACCGTGGGCAACCTCATCCAAATGGTGCAACTCAAGCTTTAGCGTCGCTGTGTCTGGCGGGCAGTGCAGGAATGATTTAAAGATTGTGCACAAGCGTGAGCCCGTTTTCTTAGACTGGTCAGCATGATGCCTCTCAAACTCTCTGCGCCTTCCTATTCGCTTTCTCATCGCCGCCGCCTGTACGTTGTGGCCGCCACCTTAACCACGGCCACGCTTACGCTTTCCGCCTGCACCGGCAGTGCCTCCAACGACAACAGCCACAGCGCGCCGCTATCTACCGTGGCGCCTTCTGAGACTACGCCGCCGACGAGCAGTCAAACGTTAGAGGAGACCACAAACCCGCAGCCGACAAGCACCGAACAGAAATCAGATGGGCTTCCAGAGGGCTTCCTAGGCACTCCAGATACGGCAGACATCGACTTCGACGGAACCTCCGAAGGCGAACTAATCCCAACCACTATGCGTGCTGGTAGCCATCAAGGCTACGACCACGTTGTCATAGAGTTCGCGGGCGCCGGCATTCCGCGGTGGTGGGCACACTACACCGAGTCCACAAGCGCACCAGGGTCGGGGTTCCCCGTGCCCTACTCCGGCAATATCGCTCTCGAAATAGGCCTCGAAAGCACACCGTGGCCCGATAGCCAAGAGCTCCGAGACGCAATGCTCAAGCCCCATGCCCAAACGCCTGGCGCGGGTGTCGTGCGCAGCGTGGAATTTGTCAGCGCATTCGAGGCCCAGTCTCACTTCGTTATTGGGCTCGATAAGAAAGTGCCCTATTCCATCACGTACTTGGACGGTCCACCTCGCATTGTCATTGACTTCCTCACCAACTCTTAGGCTTGCCCCTAGTCACCGATGACGCTAGAGACAAGGAAAGGCGCCCTCGCTAGCAGCCGGCATAGTTGCGACTGCCAAGCGAGGGCGCCGTTGTGAGACAGCCGCATCACACGGCTTGTCGGGAGGGTGCGACTAGTCTTCCTCGACTGGAACCAAGGAGATCTTGCCGCGGTTGTCGATGTCTGCGATCTCCACCTGGATCTTATCGCCGACGTTGACGACGTCCTCGACCTTCTCGATGCGCTCGTCGCCGCCGAGCTTGGAGATGTGGATGAGGCCATCACGGCCTGGGGTCAGGGAGACAAACGCGCCGAAGGCTACGGTCTTAACGACGGTGCCTAGGAAGCGCTCGCCGACCTTTGGCAGCTGCGGGTTAGCAATAGAGTTAACCTTCTCGATTGCAGCGTCGGCAGCCTCACCGGTAGCGGCGGAGATGTAGACGGTGCCGTCTTCCTCGATAGAGACCTCAGCGCCGGTCTCCTCAGTAATCGAGTTGATGGTCTTGCCCTTCGGGCCGATGAGCTCGCCGATCTTGTTGACCGGAATCTTCACAGAAGTGATCTTCGGAGCCAGACCAGACATCTCGTCTGGGCCTTCGATGACCTCAGCCATGGTGTCCAGGATGGTGGCGCGGGCGTCGCGAGCCTGCTCCAGGGCCTGTGCCAAGACCTTGGACGGGATGCCGTCCAGCTTGGTGTCCAGCTGCAGAGCGGTGATGTACTCGGAGGTACCTGCGACCTTGAAGTCCATGTCACCGAAAGCGTCCTCAGCACCGAGGATGTCAGTCAGAGCGACGAACTTCTCCTTGCCGTCTACCTCGCCGGAGACAAGACCCATTGCGATACCTGCAACCGGTGCCTTCAGTGGAACGCCAGCGTTGTACAGGGACAGCGTGGAAGCGCAAACGGAGCCCATGGAGGTAGAACCGTTGGAGCCGAGCGCCTCAGAGACCTGACGGATGGCGTACGGGAAGTCCTCACGGGAAGGAATAACCGGAAGCAGTGCGCGCTCAGCGAGTGCACCGTGGCCGATTTCGCGGCGCTTCGGGGAGCCAACGCGGCCGGTCTCACCCGTGGAATACGGCGGGAAGTTGTAGTGGTGCATGTAGCGCTTGCCCGTGACCGGGGTCAGGGAATCGATCTGCTGCTCCATCTTGAGCATGTCCAGGGTGGTAACGCCCAGGATCTGGGTCTCGCCGCGCTCGAACAGGGAGGAACCGTGGGCGCGTGGGATGAGGTCAACCTCAACGCCCAGGTCACGGATGTCGGTAACGCCACGGCCGTCGATACGGAAGCCCTCGGTGAGGATCTTCTTACGCACGATGGCCTTCATGACAGCGTTATACGCAGCGCGGATCTGCTTGGAGGCATCCTCGTCCTCGAACTTCTCATGGAGATCCGCCTCGACCTGCTCCATGTACTCGTTCGTTGCGTCGTCGCGGTCCTGCTTGCCCGGGATGGTCAGCAGCTTCTCCAGCTTCTTGGAGGCTGCCTTCTCAACTGCGGCGAAGACATCATCGGTGTACGGCGGGAAGAGCGGGAACTCCTGAGTTTCCTTAGCAGCGCGCTCAGCCAGACCTGCCTGAGCCTCGCACAGGGTCTTGATGAACGGCTTGGCTGCTTCGAGGCCCTCAGCAACAGTGGATTCCTGCGGTGCCGGTGCGCCTTCCTTGATGCGCTCAGCAACGTTGGTGCCTGCGCCAGCCTCGACCATCATGATGGCAACGTCTTCCTTGTTGCCCTTCTTTACGATGCGGCCGGCCACGACCATCTCGAACAGTGCACGCTCGTGCTGCTCGTGGTTCGGGAATGCAACCCACTGGCCCTTCGGGTGCTTGTCATCAGCGATGAGTGCCATGCGCACGCCGCCGACAGCGCCGGAAACCGGCAGGCCAGACAGCTGCGTGGAAGCAGAAGCGCCATTGATGGCGATGACGTCGTAGTACTCCTCCGGCGCCATAGAAAGCACGGTAACAACGACCTGTACCTCATTGCGCAGACCCTTGACAAAGGTCGGGCGCAGTGGACGGTCAATCAGGCGGCAGGCCAGGATGGCCTCGGTGGAGGGTCGGCCCTCACGGCGGAAGAAGGAGCCCGGAATCTTTCCGGCTGCGTACATTCGCTCCTCGACGTCCACGGTCAGTGGGAAGAAGTCAAAACCTTCACGTGGCTGGTTGGAGGCGGTGGTGGTGGACAGGAGCATGGTGTCCTCGTCCAGGTAAGTGGTGACAGAGCCGCCCGCCTGACGAGCCAGCAGGCCAGTCTCGAAACGGATGGTGCGGGTGCCAAAATCGCCATTGTCAAGGGTGGCGATTGCTTCGGTGATACCGAATTCTTCATCAATGTTGAACTCAACAGCGTTTCTAGCGCTCAAAGTTTTCTACTCCTTGTAGCCCGGCGATCATCGGTGCCGCCGGTGAAAAATGGTGGGGTTTCTACAACGAGTAGCGATTTTAGCAGCTTTCCTGGGATTATGTCGAACATCACGCGCCCCGACTCGCGGTACAGACTTAGACTTAAGCCATGGCCATGTTGTTGCTGTGGTCGCTTCCCACACTCATCTACCTGCTCCTGCGCCACCAGCCGGCAGTCGCCGTCTGCGGACTGGGACGTCCATGGGCGCGCGGGTGGGCGTGGGCAGCGATGATGCTGCTCGTGTTGCTGGTGCTGAGCTACCTCGCGTTGTTGCCTGTGTCGGCGGAGGTTGTCGCGCAGGCCACGACTGCAACAACGGCAATGGGATTCCTCGCGATGGCGCTGCGCGCGGTGGGCGAAGAAATCTTCTTCCGCGGTTTCCTACAAGGAATTATCACCCAGCGCTGGAATGCCGGCGCGGGAATTACAGTGCAGGGCCTCCTCTTCGGCCTCATCCACCTACCGCTGGCCATGCTGGATATCAGCCTCATCCCGCTCTTTGTTTTGCAGATTGCCACCGGCTTCGCCCTGGGTTGGCTGCGCGAGAAAAGCGCTTCTCTATGGCCCGGCGCCGCCGTGCACGCTACCATCAACGTCCTCACGGCAGTGCTCCTCGTGTAGCCCACGCGCGGGACTAGGCGAACGGGTCGCGCCCTCCCAGCATCATTTCGAAGCGCGCATAGTCCTCAAGCGACGCAAAGTGGCGCGCATAGAGGTCCACGTCTCCCTCGACCGTGCCGTCGAGTGCGGGCGCGACATCCACGATGTGGCGCATCACGATTGTGGGATGCTCTGCCGATTCTTGGCTACGCGCCAGCGCCTCGACCTTCGCGCGCGCCTCATCGTCGTCTGTGGCACGGACGAGGACAAAATCTTCCCGGAAATACGACGGCTCACTGGGCTCTACCGATTCAAGTTCAAAAACGACAATGCCGATATAAGGTTCCATGGTGCCAAGCTACCGCCTCCAGGGCCGCGACACCTGCTTCGCGATCAAGATGGCCCTAAAACGCAACAAACCCCGTCCGAAGACGGGGTTTGAAAGCTACCGAAAGGCTTAGCGGCGCAGGCCCAGGCGGGAGATGAGGTCACGGTAACGATCAATGTCGTTAGCTGCGAGGTACTTCAGCAGGCCACGGCGACGACCAACCATCAGCAGCAGACCACGACGGGAGTGGTGATCGTGCTTGTGGAACTTCAGGTGCTCGGTCAGGGTGTTGATACGGGAGGTCAGCAGAGCGATCTGTGCCTCTGGGGAGCCGGTGTCGGTCTCGTGCAGGCCGTACTCCTTGAGGATCTCTGCCTTCTTCTCGGTGCTCAAAGCCATGTTGGATTTCTCCTATTGTATTTCAGTCCGCATGAAATTCTTAGCGCCTTTAACTGCTGCGGACCGCAGTCACAAAGCCAAGCGATAACTTTAACAGCTTTTCTGCCCCAAACCCAAACTGCGGCTTCTTGGCACAATTCGCAGAAGACATGTCACTTGCTGCACGTCAATGCTGTTGCAGGAGCGAATTGAGCTTGTCCATCAGCTCAGCCGCAAAGCGCGGGGCATCCACCTCTACTGCCACGTGGGCAGCCTTGTGTGGTTCTTTCATCCTGGCAACATCGCCGATGGTGCGGCCCGGGGTCGTGCCAGTGGTTTCGCAGGCCAGGTTGGTATCGAAGCAGGTGACCAGGCGAGGGTCTGCCGCCACGGCCACCGCGAGCGGATCGTGCAGGCCACAACCGCCAAGGTCCGGTTCGATGTCGGCATAGGCACGGATGTAATAGTCCAGCATGTCCGCATAAACGCGTCCGGCCTGCGTACCGAGCCCACGCCACTGCCTGGTCTCCGCAGCGGTCAGAAGCGTTTGCAACGTGACATCCAAGCCCACCATCGTGACATCGCGTGCAGTGCGGAAGAGGAAGTCCGTGGCAGCGGGGTCCTGCGCCACATTGGCCTCAGACCAGGTGGTGACGTTGCCCGGCACGGTCAGCGCCCCGCCCATCATGACGATGCGAGTATCCGCCAGAGCCGGCTCAGCTTTCAGCGCCGCCGCGATCGTGGTGGACGGCCCAGTCGGGATAATCACCAGTTCCTGGCCGTGCTCCCGCGCGGCGCGGCACAGAAACTCCACCGCAGATTCTTCCTGTACCTGCCCGCGCGGCGGCGGAAGCAGGACGTCGCCAATGCCATTGCGGCCATGGATGAATGCGGAAATTGGCTTAACCTGGAACCCCGCCGGCTGCGCACCGGCAAAGACCGGGACGTCGCCCGCACCGAGCAGCTCCAGCAGAACCAAGGTATTGCGCACGCCGAGCTCCACCGGCACGTTGCCATAAGTCACCGTCACGCCGATGAGCTCAAGGTCTGGGTGCGCCAGCGCATAGGCCAGCGCCAGGGCATCGTCGATCCCGGTATCGAGATCCAAAATGACCTTCATTTAGCCCTCCTGCAGGAAGTACTGGTCCTTCTCCCAACCACATGCCTTAGCATCCTCGGCGAGGACCTCACGTGCCTTGGCCACATCTGCCGCCATCGCATCCAGCAGCTCCTCCACGGAATTGAACTTCACCATGTCGCGCAGATGATCCACGAACTTCACGGTGGCCACGTGCCCATATAGATCAGCATCGCGATCCAGCACGAAGGACTCGATGGAACGCTCCTCGTCGCCGAAAGTCGGGTTCGTGCCCACAGAGATCGCCGCCGCATAAGCCATGCCGTGGTCCATGTTGCCCTCGACGGGCGCCTCAGCCGGCTCCAGGATGAACCAGCCCGCATAGACGCCATCGGCCGGAATCGCCACGCTGTCCGGGAAGTACTGATTGGCGGTCGGGAATCCCAGCTCCTTGCCGCCGCGTCCGGCACCGCGCACCACCGGGCCCGTCACCGAGAAGTGGCGGCCAAGCGCCCAATTAGCCTTGGCAATCTCACCTGCTGCCAAGTTGGCGCGGATATTTGTGGAGCAGATTCGCACCCCGGCGTCGTCAAGCAACGGCACCACGTCGACGCTAAAGCCATGGGTTTTACCGAACTCCACCATCGCGTCCGCCGTGCCGCTCGCGCCCGCACCGAACGTGAAATTCTCCCCCACGACCACGTGACGCGCATGCAACTTTCCCACAATCAGGTCTTCGACGTAGTGCTGCGGAGTCGTGCCCACGAGCTCCTTGGTGAAGTCGATGACGAGGACCGCATCGATGCCCATCTCTTCCGCCAACTGCAAGCGCCGCTCAAACGTCACCACGGACAGCGGCGCGCGTTCCGGGAGGAAGACCGCGACGGGGTGCGGATCAAAAGTCACCATCACCGTGCGCAATTCCTCCGCGCGCGCATAGCTCACCGCATTATTAATCAGCTGCTGATGGCCGCGGTGTACGCCGTCAAAGACGCCGATGGTCACCGCAGTCGGGCCAAAGTCACCGGGGATGCTGTCGATTCCGTACCAAATATCCACGGCCACCATGCTAATGCACGGCGAGGCGTGGAATAGACTGCAGGGCATGACTGATGCGCTCGCAAATTCTGGCCTAGTGGTAGTGGACAAGCCGCAAGGCATGACCTCACACGATGTGGTGGGCCGCCTCCGCCGCATATTTCACACCCGCAAAGTGGGCCACGCAGGCACCCTCGACCCGATGGCCACCGGCGTTTTGGTGGTCGGTTTGGAACGCGGCACCAAGTTCCTCGCGCACATGGTCGCGTCAACCAAGTCCTACGCCGCCACCATTCGCCTTGGCATGGCAACGCATACTGACGACGCCGAGGGCGAGCGCACCTGGGGCGAGCCTGCAAGCGAACTCGATATGGAGCAGGTTAATAAAGAGGTCGCAGCTCTCACCGGTGACATCATGCAGCGCCCCGCCGCGGTCTCTGCAATCAAGATCGACGGCAAGCGCGCCCACGAACGCGTGCGCGAGGGCGAGGAGGTAGAAATCCCCGCCCGCCCGGTTACGGTCAGCCGCTTCGACATCCTCGCCCACCGCATCGAAGGTGAGTACCTGGACCTCGACGTCACCGTTGATTGCTCATCTGGCACCTATATCCGCTCCCTCGCCCGCGACTTAGGTGAGGCGCTCGGCGTGGGCGGTCACCTCACCGCTCTGCGCCGCACGGAGGTAGGGCCATTTACGCTTGGCGACGCCCGGACCCTCGACGAGCTCGCTGATGCTCCGGCGCTTTCGCTCTCCCTCGACGAGGCGCTCGCCCGCTCCTACCCTGTCCTTCAGGTCACCGAAGGCGAGGCAAAAGCGCTCGCCATGGGCAAATGGCTCGAACCGCGCGGGCTAAAGGGCACCTATGCGGCGGTAGATCCTGATGGTCGCTCGATTGCGCTCATCGAGGAGAAAGGAAAGCGCCTGGCCACGGTCTTCGTGGCGCGGCCGTCGACGCTTTAGGCCCGTGGGTGGGCTATTGAGAGCCCGCCACTAAAAGCCCACCGCGGGCACCACCGTGGAAACGATGACGAAGCCATCGCGGATCATCCAACGGCCGCTAATCAGCGGCACGGGGGTCGGCCGGGCCAAGATATAGGAGATCAAGGTGCCGTCGAGGCGCAAGTCGATCTCTGCTTGGTCGAAGTCCAGCCAGCGATGTGTCATGGGAAACCACGCTTTGTACGTGGCTTCCTTGGCGCAGAACAATAAGCGATCGGGGCAGCTAATCCCGGCGTCGGCAAGCCGCGTTAACTGCGTCATCTCCCCTGCGCGCGCAATCATGGTCAGCACGTGATCGGGCAATGGCTCGGCAGGTTCGGCATCCAGGCCCATGGAGCGCACGTGTTTACTCGGAGCCGCTACTGCCGCGCGCAGGCCCTCTGTATGCGTCATGGAACCGGTATAGCCGTGCGGCCACA
Source organism: Corynebacterium sp. HMSC05D08 (assembly GCF_001807215.1). Taxonomy (NCBI): domain Bacteria; kingdom Bacillati; phylum Actinomycetota; class Actinomycetes; order Mycobacteriales; family Corynebacteriaceae; genus Corynebacterium; species Corynebacterium sp. HMSC05D08. The sequence goes on from NZ_KV788340.1 coordinate 98,957, forward strand.
GCGGCATGCCCCGCTCGCCGCGCATGATGGGCTCCTGACTTTCACAGCCCAGCTCCTGCAAAGCGCGATGCGCGCACCAGCGGACGTCTCCGAATTCCGCCTTGCGCACGTCAACTGCCTGGGAGACCAAGGATTGCTCCTGCGGGTCCAGCTGCGTGTAATTCATCAGATCCGTAATCGCAGCGTCGGTGCGCACGTAGCAGTAGCGGGCAGTATCTGGGAACAGGTTTGGTTCCAGCATTAGCGCACCTCCTCAAGCGCCGAGGACGCAGACTCATCACTGTGTAGGACCGGATAGGGCCACTGCTGGAGATGGCCGTGCGCCTCCCACTCGCGGGGATAGCCCAGTGAGACCTCGATGTGGTCTACCCCATCGACGTTGATGCAGCCGGGCAGATGCAGGTGACCGTAGATGACCGCCTGCGCGTTATAGCGCCGCGCCCACGAGCGGGTATGGCGAGTGCCGCACCACAGGGCGATTTCCGGCCACGCCATGCGCAGCGTGGGTTCTTGAACCAGCGGCCAGTGATTGACCAACACCGTAGGCCCACTTACCCGGGAAAGGCGCTTGATGGAATAGGCAAGGCGATCCCAGCACCAGGCGCGAATGTCGACGAAAGGAGCGATGGCGAAGTCATCGGTCATGACAATCTGGTGTTCACGGGCACGCTCTAAGGCGCCCTCGACGGTAGTGCCGGGTGGGCGAAAGCTGTAATCATAAAGGGTAAACAGCGGCACGATGGTCACCCCGCCGAAGACGGGATATGGGTCTTCCGGAGTCACCACGCCGATTTCGCGGCAGCCCTCCACCAGCTCGTCATACTTGGCGCGGCCCTGGCACCTATCTTGGGAACGCGAGAAGAGCTCGTGGTTTCCCGGCACCCAGATCACCTTGGCATAGCGCCGCGAAAGCTTGGTGAGGATGCGCAGTACGAGTTCGGTGCGCTCGGCCACGTCACCGGCCACGATGAGCCAATCGGCAGGATCTTCCGGGTAAAGCTCATCGATGCGGCTGGAATTAGCGCGCACTGCCGCGTGGAGATCTGACACCGCCCATAAGGTGGCCATGGCATGCTCCTTTCTTCATTTTCCTTCAGATTAGACCACAGCCCAGCGCATCGAGCGGAAGCGATAGACCACGCCGAGGAAACGGATGAAAACAAACAGCGCAAGGCCGCACCACACGCCGGGCAGGCCCGCTCCCAAGGCGTAGGCCGCCCACACACCGGGCAGGAATCCGCAAAGCACCGAAACGATGGTCAGTGTGCGCAGGAAGGCGGCATCGCTGGCGCCGAGCAGGACGCCGTCGAGTGCAAAGACCACGCCTCCCAGAACCACCATGGCAATCATGATGAGCCACGGCACACGGATGACCTCGAGCACCACTGCATCGGTGGTGAAAAGCGCAGGAATGATGCCGATGCCCAGGGCTAGAACTGCGCCGAGCCCGAGCGCAAAGGCTGTGGAGTAGAAAGTGACCTTGGTTCCGACGCTGCGCGCATGCTTGGCCGAGCCCGCTCCGAGCGCCGCGCCGGTCAGGGCCTGGGCGGCAATCGCCAGAGAATCCAGCACGAGGGATAGGAAGTTCCACAGCTGAATCATGATCTGGTGCGCGGCAAGCTGGGCCGTACCGAAGCGGGAGGCCACGGCGGCGGCCGAAAGGAAGGCCACCTGGAAGCTGGCAGAGCGCACGATGAGATCGCGGCCCAACACGAGCTGGCGCTTAACGACGCCCCACTGCAGCCGCCAAGAGCCCACGTGCTCACGGTGAAGTTCCCACAGGAAGAGCGAGGCCATGATAACCATGCCCAGCACCGTGGCCCAGGCGGAGCCGGCAAGGCCCCACTGGTGGACAAAAAGCGGCACCGCGATGGCGCCGGGGATGAGGCCGGCCAGGGTAAAAATCAGCGGCTTTACTGTGTTTTGAACGCCACGCATCCAACCGTTGCCTGCCATCTCGATGAGATTGAGCGGGATAGCGAAGGCGGCGATGCGCAGCCACAGCGCGGTGTCCTGGGCGGTCTCGGGGTTGCCGGTCAGCCACTGGGCAAAGTGGCCGGCACCGATCCACATGATGACGGCCAGGGACATGCCCACGCCAAGGGCTACGTAGGTTGCCTGCACGCCCTCGGCTACGGCTTCGTTCTTCTTGCCCGCGCCGAAAAGCCGCGAGGCGCGCGCCGTGGTGCCATAGGAAAGGAAGGTCAGCTGGGTTGTCACCACCGTATGGATGGTGGCAGCAGCGCCGAGTGCTGCGAGTTGGTGCGCGCCGAGGCGGCCCACCACTGCGGTATCGAGCAGCAGGTACAGCGGCATGGCAGCCAACACCCCCAGCGCCGGAAATGCGAGGCGAAATACCTCACCAGCGCTCACGCGGGTGACTGCCTTATCTGGCTTCGAAGTATCTTCTGCTTCTGCCGAAGCATTGTCCTGTTCGCGCCGCGTGATGGTTACTCCCCTACAGCATTTTCTTCGTCGTAAGCGGCAAGTGCGTCGACGAGATGAGCAATGATTTCTTCTGGCTTGCCCAGGGCCGTATAACCGGCCGCCGGGATGTGCCCGCCGCCGTCGAACATGAGCGCCACCTGCGCGCAGTTAACGGTGGAAGAACGCAGCGACACCGCCCAGACTCCCGCGCGTTGCTCTTTGAACACCACGCCCATGTCGGTGCCTTTGAGCGCGCGCACGAAGTCCACCATGGATTCCACGGCGGAATCGGAGTGTGACTGTACTTCTTCAACGGGAACAATAAGCGTGCCGAGGCGGTGCTCGCCAGCTTCGATGATACGCAGACCAGACAGCACGCGGCCGACCATCTGCACGTCGTCTGCAGTATTGGAGTCCATCAGATCCACTGCGATCTGCTTGGTATCGAGCCCGTAAAACATCAGGCGGGCAGCGATGTCGTGCATGGCTGGCCGGCCCCAGCGGAAGCTGCCGGTGTCGGTGACCAGACCGGCATAGAGGCAATGCGCAATCCCGCGGTCGATCTGCACGGAGAGCATATCGAGGACGTCGAGAAGCACCACAGTGGTGGACTCGCACTCCGGATCAATCAGGTTGATGGAACCGAAACCGCGGTTCGATGCGTGATGGTCAATGCACAGAACGCGGCCGGTGCCCGCCATCTTCTCCAACTCCCGCATGAGAGCTCCGGTGCGGTCGATGGAACCGCAGTCCACCGTGACATAAAGGTCATAGCCTTTGGGCAGGGTGTTAACGAGCTCAATCTCGTCGGCGGCAGGGATGGTGAAGAGATTGTTCGAAATCGGGTGTTCCTGGCCGATGACGGTGCGGGTCTGCTTGCCTCGCTGGCGCAACGCCAGGTTCAACGCGGCGGCAGAACCGATAGCATCCGCATCGGGGCGCAGGTGCGTAATGATGCAGATGCTGCTCGCTTCTATCAAGGCGTCGGCGGCGCTTTGATAATCAGTGCGGCGCACCCTAGGCCTCTTCCCGAGCGGAATCCTTGTATGGGTTCGCGTCTCCAGCGGGCTTAGCATTGGCCTTCAGCTTGGCAAGCTCCGCATCGCGGGCGCGGGCGCGCGCCAGCAAATCCTCCATGTGGGCGGAAGCCTCCGGAACGGTATCGACCTCGAAGGCGAGCGTCGGGGTAAAGCGCACGGAGAGCTGATCGCCCACAATCTTGCGCAGTTGGCCCTTCGCGCGATTGAGTGCCTCTGCTGCCTTGTCAAAGTCCGGCTCGGAGTCGATGTCCTTGCCGCGCACGGTGTAGTAAACGGTGGCATCGTGGAGATCACCCGTGACGCGAGTATCGGTGATGGTCACCATCTCGAGGCGACGGTCCTTGATCTCGCGTTCGATGGCACTCGCCACGATTTCCTGAATACGCTTAGCCATTCGTGCAGCACGCGCGTGGTCAACCATGGTGCAACTCCTTCTCCGTCGAACTAGCGATCTCTACCAAGATCTATAAAACCGTGTTCATCTTACATTACTCCGCATCCATGTCCTGCAGCAGAAGCTGCAAATAGAATCGCCAGGGCTTCCCCATCGGGGAAACACCTGGCGATTCTATTTACTCCGCTTGCGGACTAGGTACGCGGAACCTCGACCTCTTCGTAGGCCTGGATCTGGTCGCCCACCTGGATGTCCGGGTAGGACAGGACCATACCGCACTCGTAGCCGGCGTTGATCTCGTTTGCGTCGTCCTTTTCGTGGCGCAGGGACTCGATCTTGGCGTCGGAAGTGATGACGTTGCCATCGCGAACGATGCGGACCTTGCCGTTGCGCTTGACCTTGCCCTCGGTGACCATGCAGCCCGCGATGGTGCCGACGGCGGAGGACTTGAACAGAGCGCGGATCTCCGCAGCACCGGTGTCGCGCTCCTCGTAGATTGGCTTAAGCATGCCCTTGAGAGCAGCCTCGACCTCTTCGATGGCGCGGTAGATAACCGTGTAATAGCGGATATCCACGCCCTCGGCGTTAGCTTCCTCAGTTGCCTTACCCTCAGCGCGAACGTTGAAGGCGATGATGATGGCGTCGGAAGCCGCTGCCAGGGAGACGTTGGTCTGGGTTACAGCACCGACGCCACGGTCGATGATGTTGAGCTGTACCTCGTCGTCGATCTCGATGTCCAACAACGCATCTTCCAGGGCTTCCACCGAACCGGCGTTGTCGCCCTTGAGGATGAGGTTGAGGGTCGAGGTCTCCTTGAGAACTGCATCCAGATCCTCGAGAGAGACGCGCTTGCGAGCCTTTGCCTGCAAAGCGGAACGCTTGCGAGCATCACGCTGTGCAGCAATCTGGCGGGCCACGCGGTCGTCTTCGACCACGAGGAGGTTGTCGCCAGCGCCTGGCACACCGTTGAGGCCCTGGACCTGAACCGGACGGGACGGACCTGCCTCTTCGACGTCGTTGCCGAACTCGTCGAGCATGCGGCGGACACGGCCGTGAGCGTCACCGACGACAATGGAGTCACCAACGCGGAGGGTACCGCGCTGAACGATGACAGTGGCAACTGGACCACGGCCACGATCGAGGTGAGCCTCGATGGCTACGCCCTGTGCGTCCATCTCTGGGTTAGCAGTCAGCTCGAGAGCTGCATCGGCAGTCAGGACAACTGCCTCCAACAGACCATCGATGTTGATGTTCTGCTTTGCAGAGATGTCGACGAACATGGTGTCGCCGCCGTACTCCTCCGGAACCAGGCCATACTCGGTGAGCTGGCCACGGATCTTGTCCGGGGATGCCTCCGGCTTATCGATCTTGTTAACAGCAACCACGACTGGGATGTCCGCAGCCTTGGCGTGGTTAATAGCCTCAACGGTCTGCGGCATGACGCCGTCGTCCGCTGCGACAACCAGGATTGCCAAGTCGGTGGACTTTGCACCACGCGCACGCATAGCGGTAAACGCCTCGTGACCCGGGGTATCCAGGAAGGTGATGGTGCGCTCGCCATCTTCCAGTACAACGGTGGTCTGGTATGCACCGATGCCCTGGGTGATGCCGCCGGCCTCGCCCTCGCGCTCGTTGGTCTTACGGATGGAGTCCAAAAGGCGGGTCTTACCGTGGTCAACGTGACCCATGACGGTAACGACTGGAGGACGCTTCTCAAGAGCCTCTTCGCCGCCCTCGTCCTCACCGAACTGCAGATCGAAGGACTCGAGCAGCTCACGGTCCTCGTCCTCTGGGGAGACGACCTGAACGTCGTAGTTGATCTCGGCGCCGAGCAGCTGCAGGGTTTCCTCGGAAACGGAGGCGGTAGCGGTGACCATCTCACCGAGGTTAAACAGAGCCTGTACCAATGCTGCTGGATCTGCACCAATCTTCTCAGCGAAGTCAGCCAAAGATGCACCTCGGCGCAGACGTACAGTCTGGCCCTTGCCGTCAGGCAAACGTACGCCGCCTACCTCATGCTTCTGCTGCTCTTCGAACTCATGACGCTTCTGACGCTTGGACTTCTTGCCCCTGCGTGGTGCGCCACCTGGACGGCCGAATGCACCGGCGGTGCCGCCGCGACGACCGCCGCGACCGCCACCACGGAAGCCGCCCGGGCCGCCCTGGCCTGGTCCACCCTGGCCACGCCCACCGCGGCCACGGCCACCGCCGCCACCGTTGGAGGACTTAGATGGCATGGCTGCCGGGTTCGGATGCGAAGGCATCATGGCCGGCGATGGGCGGCGTCCCCCGCCCTGCCCCTGGCCTTGACGCTGGTTGCCTTCACCCTGGCCGGAGCGTCCGCCGCCCTTGCCACCACGGTTATCGCCTGGCTTGCCGCCAGGACGTGGGCCCTTGGAACCGCCCGGACGAGGTCCTGGGCGGTCGCCACCGGCACCGCCAGTGGAGAACGGGTTGTTGGCCACGCGGCGGGAGCCGCCTGGCTTCGGCATCGGACGAGGCATGGAGTTACCCGGAGTCGGGCGCTCGCCGCCCGGCTTCGGTGCTGACTTAGCCTCTGCGTTTGCCTGGGACTTCTGTGGAGCCTTCGGAGCCGGCATCGATGCGCCCGGCTTCGGACCTGGCTTAGCTGCAGAAGCGGCAGGCTTCTGGGAAGCCTCGGCCTTTGCAGTCGGTGCAGCTTCCTTTGGCGCGGACTTTGCAGCACCGGACTTGGCAGCTGCTGGCTTCGGCGCACCTGGCTTTGGTGCAGACGCCGCTGCGCCTGGCTTTGCGGAGGTCTTAGCTGCAGGCTTTGCGGCCTTGTCAGCCGCTGCCGCCTTGGCAGGCTGATCGCCGGATGGCTTCTCTCCGCCGGACTGCGCCTCATAGTGGGCGCGCATCTTCTTCACCACTGGGGGTTCAATGGTCGAAGATGCGGTTTTAACGAATTCGCCCTGCTCCTTGAGCGTGGCGAGTAGTTCCTTGCTGGTTACACCGAGCTGCTTTGCGAGCTCGTGAACACGTAGCTTTCCGGGCACTTGTCTCCTTGTGATTGTGACTAGGAGCCAAGGCCAGTGTGGCTTGACCCCTAGTTAATGGCTATGGACTTTCATCGCTGATGCTTCATCGTTGTGCGCTCATCAGTGTTCGGTCTTCCTTTAACTCTGCCTCGTGGAAGCGCGGTGCCTCCACGAATGCACCTAGGTTGCGCCGGCTTTCGCCTGCGTTTCCAGGTACTCACGTACGTGACCTGTATCCACGTCAGTGGATAACCGAAGCGCGCGTCGAAAGGCTCGGGTGCGCTCCGCCAGCTCTAATGCAGTGAGATCCGGGGTAATCCAAGCTCCCCTTCCGGGAAGCCGGCGAAGTGGATCTGCCACGACACGGCGGCCAGTGGGATCGGCGCTATCAACGACGACCCGCAGTAGCTGCGTGTCAGGAAAGCGGCGGCGCGTAGCGATGCACGTACGGAGTCTTGTGTGTGGTTGTCGAGGTGACATCCAACTCCCTACATAAACGATCACTTGAAAAACGCCCCAGCTTTTCTGCATGTGGGCCGCTATCTAGCTTACGCGAAAATGCGGCAAATCCTTAATTAGGTCTTTTAGTCCTGTGCAGCGTCCGAGTGGATGTCGATCTTCCAACCGGTCAGGCGCGCGGCCAGGCGTGCGTTCTGGCCTTCTTTACCGATGGCCAAAGACAGTTGATAGTCCGGCACGGTTACGCGTGCGACCTGCGCATCTGGGTCAACAACCTCGACGCGAACCACCTTCGACGGTGCCAAAGAATTGCCAACGTAAACCGCAGGATCTTCGTTGTAGTCAATGATGTCAATCTTCTCGCCACCAAGTTCACGCATGATGTTGTTGACGCGCTCGCCACGTGGACCAATGCAGGCTCCCTTGGCGTTAAGCCCCTTGGCATGGCCGATGACGGACACCTTCGAACGGTGGCCAGCCTCGCGGGCAATAGCAACGAGCTCCACGGCGCCGTCGCCCACCTCAGGGATTTCAAGCTCGAACAGGCCGCGCACCAACTCCGGGTGGGTACGCGACAAAGTTATCTGCACCTGTGCACCGTTGCGGGTCACGCCGACAACGTAAGCCTTGATGCGGTCACCGTGCTCAAGCTTTTCACCTGGTAGCTGCTCAGCTGGCAGCAGGATGGCATCCTGCGAATCCAGCTCGGTACCCAGCTGAACCACAACCACGCCACGCTCGTTGGCGCGCACGTCACGCTGCACGATGCCAGATACAACACGGCCGGTCAGCTCGGAGTAGGACTCGTAAGTTACCTCAGCCTCTGCCTCACGCAGCTTGCGGATGATTGCCTCACGCACGGCCTGGGCGCCGACGCGGCTGAAGTTTTCTGGAGTGTCATCATATTCGCTGATGACCTCGCCGGTCTCCGGATCAGATTCGGTGACGATGACGGTGACCGCACCGGTGTCTGCATCGATATCAACGCGGGACTTGGTTCCCTCGGATTTACCCGCAGCCGACTGCTCGCGGTAATCCAGGTACGAATACAACAAGGCACCCGCGATTGCTTCAAGCAGGTCCTTTACTTGGATGCCACGCTCAGACTCAATCGTACGGAGTGCCTCTAGATCAATATTCACTTTTCATCCTCTCGGGTTGCCGAGTTCTGCTCGGCGTATTCAAACGTCTGTTGCGCTGCCTCCTGCTCAACGGCAGAAGGTTTAGCAAACTCAATTTCTACCACCGCGCGGGCAATATTTTCCAATCGCTCGATGCGAAAGTACACGTCCTTCTTCACCGTTGTGATGAGCGCTACGGAAGAAGCGTCGTCGGAAAGTGCGCCAATGCGCGCCACTTCGCTCTTGCCTGGGGTCAGCTCGAAAGCGACCAGACGCCCACGGTTGCGGCGCCAATGACGGGGCGCGGTCAGTGGCAGATCGACGCCAGGCGTGGAGACCTCCAGGGTGTATCCGGCACCGAAGTTCAGTTCACCGGACTCCTCCTTGGCGTCGAAGAATTCAGAAATCTGGTTGGAGACTTCCTCCAAAACGTCCGAGCTTGGGCGCTGGTCGCCGTCGATTCGGATAATAACCTGGGACTTCTTACCAGCCTTGGTGGTCTTTACGTCCTCCACATCGAGTCCGCGGGGCTCCAGCAGTGGCTGGAGTAATTCAGTAAGTTGTGCTGCATCTGGAAAAGCCATGCGTTCTAGCCTAACTGCTGCGCCCAGCTGTTGCGTGTAAGGTCTTTTGAGTGAATCACCGCGCCTTGACCCCCGTCGCAACCCTCACCGCACTTGCAGCACTCGTGCCCGCGTTGAGCGGGTGCCAGGCCGTGGACTCCGTCGTGGATTACTTTGGTCCTCGGCCCGACGAGACTCTAGTAGCCCTCGCCCGCAGCGCGGACAATGATGCCCAGAATCTTGCCGATGTCGACGCCAATGCTTCATCCCTGCGCACTGACCAGGCCGACGCACTTTACGCGGAGGTGAAACGTCTGTGCGGCCTCAATAACGAAGGTAACGCTCCCCGCTCGTGCACGGTAGAGCGCACGACTGACGCGCCGCTTTCCGACGTCGATGTGGCTAAAACCCTCAACGAAGCTGCGCATCGCACCCGTGACGCGTTGAGCGAAGTCAGCTCTGAGTCCCGCGCATTAGTGACTAACCAGGCCATTGTTTTGGATGCCTGGGACGGCGCCGAGTTGCCCGCAATCCCGGAGCTCGAGGCAGCAGATCTGGAAAGCGCTACCAGCTTGTTGAACTGGGAGTACGAGCAAGTCTTCGGCCTCGACTTCGCGCGTAGCTATGCATCACCGGAGATAGAAGCAGACATCGACAACCGTTTGTCGCTGCACGAAAAGCGCATTGAGGCCCTGCAAGGCGCAATCGGGGAAGTCGCTAAGGTTCCGCAACCGGCGGTGGCTTATCAACCGACGGCAGTTGCTGGCGTCGCTCTTCCCACCGACGCTTCTTCGGCCCAGAGCTACGTGGACAAATTGGGGTGGAATGACACTCTGAAGTGGGAGGATGCCGCTTCGAAGGCCGCCGCCCCCACCGCCGAAGGCGAGGAGCGCGTGGCATGGCGCAACTGGCTCATCGCCGTCGCCGCTCAATCACGCGGTCTCTAGAGCATCCAAGCACCCTGTCAGCGCGCTATCTTTTAACCCCGTACATTGGGTAGCTCGTAAAGTGGCGTAAGTGAATTCTCAAAAGATGCGCCACTTTCGGTGGCTAGCGCTCGTCCTCGTCATCCTCGCTATCGGGGCTATCGGCCTGGGCGGCCTCGACCAACCTGAGTCCTCGACTGCCTCGCTGCCCAAGGACATGGACTCCACCACGGTGGCCCAGCTACAGGAGGAGATCTCCAAGCAGGAATCCGAGGGCGAGTCAGCGCAAGCTGCCATCGTCTTTTTTGATTCGGATAAGCCACTCGATGTCAATGCCCTGCGTGGTGTGGCAAAGGAACTCGGCGGCCCGCTCATCCCGAGCGAGGATGGGCAGTCTGCCATCGTCCCGGTTCAGGTAGAGGCGGGTACGCCTACCGAGAATGCTGACAAGGTCACGCAGCTACGCGAGGACGCCGCTGCTGATCTTCCAGAGGGCGTGACCTCCCAGGTCACCGGCCCTGCTGCAATCAAGGCGGACCTCGCGGGTGTCTTCCAAGGCGCTAACTTTATGCTTCTGGCAGTAACCGCGGGCATTGTGGCGGTGCTCCTCATTGTTACGTACCGCTCCCCTGTTCTGTGGCTGCTTCCGCTGCTTGTCATCGGTGTCGCTGACCGTGTGGCCGCGACTGTCTACACTTACGTTCTCGACGCATTCGGCGTGACGTGGAACGAGTCCACCTCGGGCATCTTGTCCGTGCTTGTTTTCGGCGCGGGCACCAACTACGCACTACTGCTTATCTCCCGCTATCGCGACGAACTGACCTCTACCTCGGACCGCTACGCGGCCATGGCGCGCGCATGGGTACCGACGCTGAAAACCGTTTCGGCCTCGGCAGGAACCGTGGTGCTGGGCGTTCTCTGCCTCTTGCTTTCCCTCATCCCAACCACGCAGGGGCTCGGTGCGGCCGCTGCGGTGGGCGTCTTCGTGGCTTGGTTGTTCGCTATGTTCGCGCTGCCTGGCGTTCTGGTTGCTTTTGGCCGCTGGATCTTCTGGCCACGCCGTCCGCGGCAAGGCGATACTCCGGATCACAAGCTGTGGGACAAGATTGGCGGACTCGCGGCCAAGGCTCCGAAGCGTATTGCTGCGGTGTCGCTGCTCATCCTGGCTATCTGCTCCATCGGTTACTTTCAGACCTCGACGGGTCTTACGCAGTCGGACCAGTTCATCGATACCCCTGAATCCATCAGCGCAGGCGAGGCCCTCGAGGAGGCCTTCCCTGATCAGTCCTCTACCCCGCCGCTCGTAGCAACCCAGGATCCGGCTGGCACCACCAGGGACATCGAGGCAATGGGTGCTAGTGCGCAGGAACAAGGCAGCGCTGAGGGATGGAGCCTCCTGCAGGTCTCCGGCGCGGACTTCCTACAGCTGCGTGAGAAGTTCGGCGACCACCAAGGTGAGCGCGCCGATGGCGCCGTGCTCGTAGGCGGTGCCGATGCGCAGCTGGTTGATGAGGAATCAGCCGCGGAGCGGGACCGCAAGATTATCTTCCCGCTGGTCTTGGCCCTCATCTTTGGCGCTCTCGTGATCATGCTGCGTTCTTTCCTGGCACCGGTCATCATGGTCGCTTCCGTGTTGCTGACCAACGTGGCGGCCATCGGCCTGGGGTGGTGGCTCTCCCACTACCTGCTGGGCTTCGACCGCTTCGCGTCCAACACCCCGTTGTTCGCTTTCGTGTTCTTGGTTGCATTGGGCATCGACTACACCATCTTCCTCATCACCCGCGCCCGGGAGGACGCCGGTGAGATTGGCACCCGCCGCGGCATCTTGACGGCGCTTTCAGCAACAGGTGGCGTGATTACCTCTGCCGGTATCTTGCTGGCGGCAGTGTTCGCTGCACTCGGCGTGCTGCCGCTGGTGGTTCTGGCCCAGCTGGGCATCACCGTGTTCATCGGCGTGCTTCTGGACACCCTCATCGTCCGCACTGTCTTGGTCCCATCGGTGGTGCAGATCCTCGGCGAGAAGTTCTGGTGGCCTGCGCACCCATTCGCAGAAAAGCACGATGCGGATTAGCTCCCCCCCTCCTTGGAATCCCCTGCACGCGGCCAGCAAAACCTCAGGGGATTCTACGGTGCATTTCATTGCATGTGCACCACCGCAGCTTTTACCTTGGACGGTCATGAACTCACCGGAGATACCGCGTGTAGATCGTGTAGATACCGCGTGGATATTCCGGGTGTTCGGCTTGAGACCTTTAGAAGACACAAAGAGAAGGAGTACTTTCTCAATGCGTTCCAAGAAGAAGTTTGCAACCCTATCCGCTACCGCTGCATTGGGCGTCGCAGCACTGGCTACCCCGGCAGCCAACGCCGCACCGGTCTCCGCGTGGGACCAGGTGGCAGCGTGCGAGTCCGGCGGCAACTGGCAGGTTAACACTGGTAACGGCTACTACGGCGGCCTCCAGTTCAGCGCCCAAACCTGGTCAGGATTCGGCGGACAGCAGTACGCACCGACCGCAGACCAAGTAACCAAGGAGCAGCAGATCGCTGTTGCTGAACAGGTGCTTGCCGCCCAGGGCGCTGGCGCTTGGCCCAACTGCGGTGGCCCAGTCGGCGGCTACTAAAGCCACACCCATACGTGCCATAAGGCCCTGCCCTCTAGCAGGCTTCACGAAAGCAGCTAGAGCGCAGGGCCTTAGTGTGTTCCCAGCAACCCACCGCTTTGTATCCCAGCAACGTACTTCTGTATGCAAATAGGCCCCCTAAAACACGGCAAACAGCTGCCCTATTTACACAGAGCGGTACTCGCCCTCTAACGGCTCGCCTCAACCCCGCGCACCGCACCCAGAAGCAGCACCCCACAAACCGCCCCCCACTCGGAAACGCCCCGCGAACCCGCGCAGCCGGTGAGGCCCCAGCTGCCAGGTACCTATATACGCAAATAAGGCCCCCAAATCACAAGATTGGAAGCCTTATTTACATGCAGCGGTACCTGCGCCTTACCAGCACGCGCTAACAGCGCACCCTAACAGCACGCGCTAACAGCGCACCCTAACGGCACGACTCAACCGCGCACGAGCTCGAGGAGCTTGTCTACGATCTCATCGGCTGGGACCTCAAGGGTCTCGCCGCCGCGGATGCGCAGCTCAATGATTCCGTCCGCGAAGGAACGGCCGAGAATGGCGATGAACGGCATACCGAGGAGCTCAGCATCCTTGAACTTCACGCCTGGGGAAACCTTGGGGCGGTCGTCGAAAAGCACCTCAATGCCCGCAGCATCCAGATCCTCCACCAGCTTCTGACCTGCCTCAAGTGCAGCGGCGTCCTTGTTCGCAACGGCGACGTGTACCTGGAACGGCGCGACGTCGACAGGCCAGCGCAGGCCCTTCTCATCCGCCTGCTGCTCAGCCAGAACAGCCATCATGCGGGAAACACCAATGCCGTAGGAGCCCATGGTCGGAACGGCGCGCTTGCCGTTCTCGTCCAGAATCTGGACGTCGAAAGCCTTGGTGTACTTGCGGCCCAGCTGGAAGATGTGGCCGAGCTCAATGCCGCGCTCCAGGGTCAAGGTACCCATGCCACCTGGTGCTGGATCGCCTTCCTTGATCTCAGCTGCCTCAATGAACTCGTCGACCTCAAAGTCGCGGCCAGCCACGCAGTTCACCACGTGGTGGTTCTTCTCATCCGCACCGGTGATCCAGGAGGAGCCCTTCACCACGCGCGGATCCGCATAAACCTTGACGCCATTGGCGTTGAGAGCACGCGGGCCTACGTAACCGCGGACCAGGAATGGGTTTGCCTTGAAGTCCTCATCCGTAGCCAGCTCAAACTCGGCAGGCTCCAGGGAAGCTTCCAAACGCTTCTCATCAAGCGCACGGTCACCCGGGATGAGAACTGCAGCCAGCTCCCACCCCTTCTCGGTCTCGCCGTCGTTGACCGTTGGGTGAGCAACCTTGACGACCATGCACTTCAGGGTGTCCGCACCGGTCACAGCGCGGCCATTAACCTGAATGCCCTCGGAGTTCGCCCACTCCACCAGGGTGTCAATGGTCTCAGAATCCGGAGTCTCGTAAACCTTAGCCTCAGCAAGGCCCTCCAGCGGGGTCTCCTCCGGAGCTGGGGTCACCACTGCCTCAACGTTGGCCGCATAATCGCCCTCGGTGGCGCGCACGAAGGTGTCCTCGCCTGCCGGGGAAACAGCCAGGAACTCTTCGGAAGCAGAGCCGCCCATGGCACCAGACGTTGCCTTACAGATGGCGTAATCAATCTCCAGACGGTTAAAGATGTTCTGGTAAGCCTTGCGGTGGCGCATGTAGGACTCATCCAAACCCTCGTCCGTCATGTCAAAGGAGTAAGAATCCTTCATCACGAACTCGCGGCCGCGCAGGATGCCCGCACGCGGGCGCTCCTCGTCGCGGTACTTGGTCTGGATTTGGTACAGGGTAACTGGGAAGTCCTTGTAGGAGGAGTACATGTCCTTCACGGCACCCGCGAACATCTCCTCGTGGGTTGGGCCGAGGAGCATGTCAGCGCCCTTGCGGTCCTTAAGGCGGAAGAGGTTGTCGCCGTACTCGGTCCAGCGATCCGTCAGCTCATAAGGCTCGCGCGGCAGAAGTGCCGGGAAGAGCATCTCCTGGCCGCCAATGGCGTTCATCTCCTCGCGCACGATGTTTTCAATCTTGGTCAGGGTGCGCAGACCCAGCGGCAGCCAGGTGTACACGCCCGGCGCGGCGCGGCGCACGTATCCTGCACGAACGAGAAGCTTGTGGCTGAGGACTTCGGCATCTGCCGGATCTTCGCGCAGAGTGCGAAGGAAGAGATTTGAAAGGCGAGTAATCATGCTTAGCACTCTACATCGCTAGTATTTACCTATGCTCATTCTCCTCCCACCTTCTGAAACAAAGGCCCATGGCGGCACCGGCGCCCCACTGAATTGGGACGAGCTTTCTTTCCCCGCGCTCAATCCTGTCCGCCAGGACATAGCCGCGGACCTGGCACAACTCGACGTCGACAAGGCGCTCGAGGTGCTCGGTATCTCTGAGAAGTTGCGGCCGGAAGCAGAATCCAACACCGAGCTTTTCGCCTCTCCCACGATGCCCGCGATTGAGCGTTTTACGGGCGTGCTTTACGACGCGCTCGATGCCGCCACGTTGCCGCCTGCCGCACGCGCTCGGCTCGCCATTGGCGACGCATTATTTGGCATTACCCGCGCCAGCGACATGATTCCGCATTACCGCCTCTCCGGAGGAACGAAGCTGCCGACCAAGGACGGCGAAACGCCGACGTTGAAATCGCGCTGGGGGAAGGCCATCACGGAGCAACTCGCTGAGGTTGCGCAATCAGGTGAGCTCGTCGTGGACATGCGCTCGGGCACTTACCAACAGCTGGGCAAGTTTAAACAGGCGGTCACCATTCGCGTGGAGTCGGTCCAGGAGGATGGCTCGCGCAAGGTCGTCTCGCACTTCAATAAGCATTACAAGGGCCAGCTGGCACGAATCTTGGCGCTCTCCCCCGCTGATGCCTACGCCGTTGACGACGTCGCAGCAATCGCCTCGGCGGCAGGCCTCACGGTCGAGGGCCCGCAGCCGGGCAAACTCGAACTCACTCTCGTGGTCTAGCTTTTGACAAGCGGTCTAGCTTTGGCGAGATGAGAGATAGCGCAGGCTGTTGCGCTCCAGCCGGCATTCGGTGGCAATCGCGATGCCCGAAGCCAGCTTCCCGCGCCCGCGCAAGCTGTACATTGAGTCAACGATGCGGTCGCGCAGGTCCCACGGAGAAATGGTGTTGATGTAGACCTTGGTACCGCCCTCGAAACCGGCGAGCGTCGACACGCGCAGCTTAATCATGACGCGCCACGGCTGCGCCACATCAACCGAAGGTGCCTTGTGGTGCCATTCCTCATTGCACGCAACATCTGGGCCCACGGCCGCGTGTGCGGCGTGCATGAGGTCTGACATTCCGCGGATCTCACCCGGAGTTTGCTCCCAGGGGGCGCAGTGCCTCGACTTGGAGAAGAGCTCCAGCGTGGGATAGCGGTGACCAAAGCCTGCGAAGAGCACCGCGTAGTCATTCTCAGCGATAACCAGGTTGTGCTGTGCGGCGTACCCCACGGCCCAATCGTTGTACATATTGGGATGCGAGCGCAGGATGTCATTTTCCCGCATGGCAGACATACTGAGGTCATCGATGGCGACGAGCTGCTTGTGCAGGTGCTCGAAGGACGCTCCGGCGGGTGCCAGCCAGTTCTGAAAGGCCACTACGTAATCGGCATAGCGGTTACGGGCGTAGAGATCCCGCATGGAGTCCGCGGTAAAGGAAGTCAGCAAGAAGTGCTCGTCTGGGCTCAGCGTGCCTGAGGACGCCAGCTGCGAGTCATCCGTAGCGCCGTCGACAAAGTGGCGGGAGCCAATGATGACGTCGTGCCCACCGCCGAAGAAGCAGCCGGCCTGCGCGAGCAGTTCCTCCTCCCTCACCTCAGCGTCCTTGCCCGCGGCTTTCAGCTTGGTGCGTACGGTCTTGAGAACGTGTTCGCGGCCTGCGGGGTCGGCGATATAGGCGTGCATTCGCTCGGCCGACTCGTCATCCATCTTGTACTGGTAGTTCGCGGTCCAGTAGTCATAGGAGACGATCTCGAAGAGATTGGGCACTCGACGAAACGCAGGCTCAGTATGGTCCAGGTCCGCTGCGCCCACGCCACGGAGCACCTCGCCGGAGCCTAGGATGCGTGACTTTTCAGGCGGGGTATCAAGTTTGCGGTCGGAGCAAAACGCACACGTGGAGGTATGCGCCCCTACTGCTAGGGGCTCGGGACTCTCCGGGGCGTGGGAGAACGGACGGTTTCCCCTGCCGGGTACGGTCCACACTTCAGTGCCGGAAAAAGGGTTGACCTGTTTGACGGTTCCGTCAGCCATCACTTGGATCGGTTCGATGCGGCTAAAGAGTGCTTCGCTCATGCCTTTTAGGATAGCCCCAGACCCGTATGCTGGTGGCCATGCGTCACGAGTACTTCGAAGTAGATGTCTTTGCCACCACTGCATTTTCTGGCAATCCGCTAGCCGTCATTGCCGGTGCTGATGAGCTCAGCAGCGAACAGATGCAGCACATAGCCAACTGGACCAACTTCTCTGAAACGACCTTTCTGCTGCGCCCCACAACCCCCGATGCGGACTACCGCGTCAGGATTTTCACGCCGCACGAAGAGTTTCCTTTTGCTGGGCACCCAACGCTTGGCACAGCCTGCGTCTTCGCTGAGCTCACTGGCAAGGAAGGCGACTTGGTCCAAGAGTGCGGTGTTGGTTTAGTGCGTATCAAGCAAGAGGATCGCGTCTTTTCCTTCGCCACGCCGGAGCTCCAGCGCTCGGGTGCGCTCGGCGAATCAGAACTCGCGGAGACAGCAGATGCACTGGGGGTGAGCAGCGACGACATCGTTGATGCCGCATGGGTGGACAACGGCCCGGGATGGCGCCTCGTGCAGCTTACCGATGCGGACACCGTGCGCGCGTTGCGTCCCTCTTACTCCCGCGATATCAAAGTCGGCGTGGTGGGCCTTGCGGCCAATCCCACCGAAGGCCAGCCCCTTTACGAAGTTCGTGCCTTCACCCGTGAATTTGAGGACCCAGTCACTGGTTCTTTCAACGGCGGTGCCGCGCAATTCATGCGTGAGCGCGGGCTCGTTCCTGCTCGCTACACCGCACGCCAGGGCAGCCAGTTAGGACGCGATGGCCTGGTGCACATTGCTGACGACGGCGCGAACATCTGGGTGGGCGGCTCCATCCACATCCGAGTGCGCGGCGAACTGGAGTCATAGGAGTGAAGATTCCTTTCGAGCTTTCCCATACTTTCGCTCGCAGCCTGCCGGGGATGGTCCGCCCAAGCCGCGGCGAGGAACAGCCCCAGCCGCAGGTAGTCATCGTGAACGAGGCATTGGCCGCCGAGCTTGGGCTGGACGTCGACTGGCTGCGTTCCCCAGCGGGCATTGAGTTCTTGCTGGGCCGCAGCACCGATGAGCAACCCCACGCCATGGCATATGCGGGCTACCAATTCGGGCAGTTCAACCCCACGATGGGGGACGGCCGCGCGCTGTTGCTCGGCGAGATAGAAAACGAATCTGGCCGCTGGGACCTCCATACCAAGGGCACTGGCCCCACCCCGTACTCGCGCCTTGGTTCTGATGGACGCGGCACCTTACGCTCGATGCTGCGCGAATACCTCTTTTCGGAAGCCATGCATGCGCTGGGAATTCCTACGACGCGCTCTCTGGCGGTTATTTCTACCGGCCGCAAGATCCAGCGCCAGATGGTGGAGGAAGCAGGCGTTTTAGTGCGCGTGGCTGCCAGCCACATTCGTATCGGTTCATTCCACTACGCTGCGCAAACCGGTCAGCTGGAGGACCTTGCCAACTACACCATCGCGCGGCATTATCCCGGCAGCGACTACAAAGAGCTGTACTCGCGTGCGATGGACGCACAAATCGCTACCGTTGCCGCGTGGCAGCACGTGGGCTTTATTCACGGCGTGATGAACACCGACAACACCACGCTTTCGGGCCAGACCATCGATTACGGGCCGTGTGCCTTCATGGAGTCCTACGACCCTGACACGTGGTTTAGCTCGATCGATGCGCAGGGACGCTACCGCTTTCGCAATCAGCCAGAAATTCTCGGGTGGAACTTCGCCCGGCTGGCGGAGAGCATGCTGCCGCTTTTCGACGCCTCCCCCGACGCCGCTATCGCCTATGCCCAAGAAACCATCAATGGCTTCTACAAGCGCTTCGAGGACCAACGCAAGCGTGACTTCCAGCAGCGCTTTGGCTTCGAAGAGGGTGGCGAGTACTTCGCGGCGCTGGCGCAATCGGGTGCTGACTTCACTCTTGCTAATCAGGGCCTGGCCAAGGCTTTGCATGGTGAGCCTGATGCGCTGGACCACCTGCTTTGTGATTGCACAGATGCGCCCGACACTTCTTTCCTCAAGGACTACCGCAAACGCGTCTCAGGCGCCGCGGCGGCTGCGGTGCCTCCGCTGCCGCGCGTCATTCCGCGTCCACACAATGTTGAGGCGGCCCTGCTGGACTTGGATTTGTTCCAAGAGTTCCTCCACGCAGTCACGCATCCAAGGCAGCCGAACGAAAAATTTGAAACTCCCGGTGATACCGAGGGCTACCTGACTTATTGCGGCACTTAAGGCAGCTGGAGCGGAACGCCGCGCACCCCACCAATTTACGTTTGTAATGTGGTGGGGTGCGCTTGTGAAGCAGCCGGAATGGCTTACTTTTGGTCGAGCTTCAGGGTCTTCTGGGTGTAGTCCCACATCTCGTTGTAGAGCTTCTTGTCCTTGGACAGCTTGATGCCGTAGGAAGGAATCATTTCCTGGATCTTGTCGCCCCACTGAATCATGTGCTCACCGAAGCAACGCTCCAGCAACTCGACCATGACGGCCGGGGTGATGGAAGCGCCTGGGGAAGCACCGAGCAGACCGGCGATGTTACCCTCTGGGTTGTTGATCAGGGTGGTGCCGAACTCGAGGGAGCCGAAGTGCGGTGCAGCTGCTGGCTTGATGACCTGAACGCGCTGGCCAGCGATGACGGTCTCCCAGTCTGCTGGGTCTGCGGAAGGAACGTATTCCTTCAGGGTCTCGACGCGCTTGTCGAAGTCCTTGAGAACCTCAGAAACCAGGTACTTGGTCAAACCAAACTCTTGAGCTGCAACGCCCAAGTAGGAAGGAATGTTGTCCAAGCGAATGGACTTGAAGAGGTCGAGGTAAGAACCCTTCTTCAAGAACTTCGGGGACCAACCACCGTATGGGCCGAAGAGCAGGCCCTGTTCACCGTCGATAACGCGGGTATCAAGGTGCGGAACCGACATTGGAGGAGCGCCCACAGCAGCCTTGCCGTAAACCTTGGCGTGATGCTGCTTAACCAGCTCAGGGTTCTTAGCGCGCAACCACAGACCGGAAACCGGGAAGCCTGCGAAACCAGAAACCTCGCGAACGCCAGCCTTACGCAGAAGGTCAAGAGCGTATCCACCAGCACCGACGAAGACGAACTTCGCGCGGACAACGCTGTAGTCGCCGGTGTGCAGGTTCTTGGAGTAGACCTTCCAGGTAGAGCCATCGCGCTTAATGTCGACGACCTCATGACCGTAGCGGATCTCGGTGCCGGCGGCCTTAGCAGCGGTGAAGAACTGCTTCGTCAGGGCGCCGAAGTTTACGTCAGTACCTGCTTCAGTCCAGGAGATAGCAACCTTCTGGGAGTTGAAGTCGCGGCCCTTGGACATCAGTGGCAGCATTTCCTGGAAGGTAGCGTCATCGTCAGAGAACTGCATGTTCGGGAACATGTGGTTGTCCTTCAAAGCATCAAAACGACGCTTGAGGTAATCAACCTGGATGGATCCCTGAGCGAAGGAAACGTGCGGAACCGGGTTAATGAAAGCCTTTGGGTCGGTCAGGATGCCGTTGTTGAGCTGGTGTGCCCAGAACTGGCGGGAAACCTGGAACTTCTCGTTAATGCCCAGCGCCTTGGAAACGTCGATGCGACCGTTCTTCTCTGGGGTGTAGTTGAGCTCGCACAGAGCAGAGTGGCCGGTACCAGCGTTGTTCCATGGGGAGGAGGACTCAAGTGCAGGTCCGTCGAGACGCTCGAAAACCATCTGGGTCCAGCTTGGCTCCAGCTCACGGAGCATGGCACCCAGGGTGGCGCTCATGATACCTGCGCCAACGAGGGCTACATCTACCTCATCTACAACTTGTGCTGTCTTCTTGTCGGAGGACACCTTGCTATTACCTCTTCAGATTGAAAATTATCACTCGCTCGAACAGCCCAGAGCCGTCGAACGCAGTCTTCTAGCGTTGCACGTTTTCGCCTACCTTTTACGCTCCGCTGTCTTAAACATGCTGGCTTAAACACAAGCACAGCATCTCTGGCAACGGCACATAACAAGGGACGCGTCACGCATTACCTACCCACCTTACGCCTTTAGCATCAAAATGGGGATTCCGTATGCGGGAAAAAGTCCGGTTTTCACACACGGCTGCCCCCTACGCATCTTGTCT
Organism: Corynebacterium sp. HMSC05D08; assembly: GCF_001807215.1. NCBI lineage: Bacteria > Bacillati > Actinomycetota > Actinomycetes > Mycobacteriales > Corynebacteriaceae > Corynebacterium > Corynebacterium sp. HMSC05D08. The sequence continues at coordinate 119,932 of NZ_KV788340.1, forward strand.
CCTTCGGTGAAATTCTCCCCAGCCACATCACTACGCCACCGCAACACCGGATTTGCATTGTATGCCTAAACTGGTCGGTATGACTGAGTCAACCTTGCAATGGACTGATGACATCCTGGGCCCAGGATTTATGGCCGCGGATCTGCCCTTGGGTGCGGATCCTGACGGCGAAGGCGACGTCCACGCCACATTGATCCGTTACAACCCAGATAACGAGGATCTCAGCGACCGTGTCGCAATGATTTGGGTGCACGGCATGACCGACTACTTCTTCCATAAACACGTAGCGGAGCATTTTCATAACAAAGGTTATGCATTTTACGGAATTGATTTGCGTAAGTGTGGACGCTCTCACGAGCCCCACCAAAAGTGGCACTACATCTCCGACATGCACTTCTACGAGAAGGACCTCAATGCCGCTCTCGATGCCCTGCCACAGCGAAAGGTCATCATGGTTGCGCATTCAACAGCAGGCATAATCGTGCCGCTGTGGCTCGATGCCTTGCGTCGCACCGACCCCGCTCGACACGAACGAATCGCAGCGCTAGTACTCAACAGCCCATGGCTGGACATGATGGGCATTCCACCCCTCGCCTTCAAGGCCGCGAAGCCTTTGTTCTATTTCTTCGGCAAGGTCACCCCGCATATTGCGCTCCACGGCGGCAATCTCACCGCCTTTGGCGATTCGATCCATGCCAGCCGCTACGGCGAATGGGACTACGACCTTGAAAAGAAGCCGTTGGGCGGTCATAAGAAATACATCGGCTGGGCACGCGCAGTATTCAAGGGGTTCGACATTATTCATTCTGGCCGTGTTGATGTCGGCGTACCGATCCTCACACTCACCTCAACAAAGTCGATGTTCTCAGCTCCATATTCGGAAGAGCTCAACTACGCCGATGCGGTCATTGACGTCAAACAATCACAAAAATGGGCCAAAGAGCTTGGCTCTCATTACACCCTTCGCCCGCTTAAAGGAGCTCGTCATGATGTTTTCCTATCTCGCGAGCCGATCCGGAACGAAGCATTTCGAGCAGTCGACGAATGGCTACCCACGGTGCTCTAACAACTATCCCGCCCACCACAACACCTAATCCAACCCCCTATAAATAAGGAGAACTATGTCTACGACAACGCCGCAGAACGCACAAGCAGAACATTTCGATCTGATCATCATCGGAACTGGTTCAGGAAACTCGATTCCATCCGAGGATTTCGAGAACAAAAAGATAGCCATCGTTGAGGAAGGCACCTTTGGCGGAACGTGTCTTAACGTAGGCTGTATCCCCACTAAGATGTACGTCTACGCAGCAGACCTTGCATACGCCGCCAAGGAAGGTCAGCGCCTCGGAATTGACGCCCAGGTAAACAACGTCGACTGGCAGTCCATCATCGAGCGAGTCTTTGTCAATCGCATCGACAAGATCGCGGAGGGCGGCGAGGCTTATCGCCGTGGCGACGAGACCCCCAACATTACGGTGTTCGACAAGCACGCAACTTTCGTTGGCCCGAAGACCATTGCGGTTGGGGATGACGTCATCACGGGCGATCAAATCGTCATCGCCGCGGGTTCCCGCCCCACCATTCCTGAGGTATATGCAGAATCCGGTGTTAAGTACTACACCAATGAAGACATCATGCGGATGCCTAAGCAGCCAAAGAGCCTCATTATCGTGGGCGGCGGTTACATTGCGATGGAGTTTGCGCACGTGTTTGACGGACTGGGCACCAAGGTTACGGTGGTCAACCGCTCGGAGAAGCTGCTTCGTCATTTGGATGAGGACATCGTTTCTCGGTTCAACGAGATTGCACGCGAACGCTTCGACGTGCGTATCGCGAACGGTACACAGCTGACCCAAAACGACAGTGGCGTGTCCTTGTCTCTCGACGACGGATCTACCGTAGAGGCTGAAGCTATCCTCGTGGCGACTGGCCGCAAACCAAATGCAGACCTCCTAGGCTTGGACTCGGCAGGCATTGAGCTGCGCGAAGACGGACGTATCAAGGTCGACGAGTACGGCCGTACTTCGGTCGCGGGCGTTTGGGCGCTTGGCGACGTCTCCTCCCCCTACATGCTCAAGCATGTGGCCAACGCCGAAACCCGCGCAGTGCAGCACAATCTCCTACATCCTGAGGATCTGCAGAAGATGCCACATGATTTCGTTCCAGCCGCAGTTTTCACCCATCCGCAAATCGCCTCTGTAGGTCTCACTGAAGCAGACGCACGCGAGCAAGGCTTCGACATTGCTGTCAAGGTCCAAAACTACGGCGACGTTGCATACGGTTGGGCTATGGAAGACTCCACGGGGATTTGTAAGCTGGTGGCCGACAGGAAAACTGGACGCCTCCTAGGAGCCCATTACATGGGCCCGCAGGCTTCGACGCTCATCCAGCAGCTCATCACAGCAATGGTATACGGCCTTGACATGCGCGATTTCACGCGTAAGCAGTACTGGATTCACCCCGCGCTCCCTGAAGTGACTGAAAATGCTCTCTTGGGACTGGACTGGTAAAGCAAACATTGACCGCGGCCAAATCCACATTCGTCTTGCCAGGAAACTTTCCGGTTAATAGTTTCACTACTTGAGAGATGGTTTATCCCCGACCAACTGCAATTGACGTAGCATTCGGCCGTACCGCTGTGGCTTCTGCTGAGTCCTCTTTCTCCGGTTCCTCCCCTAGTTCTCGGTAGAAGTTTCTAGAGCTTTTTCATATTGATGGCAGTAAGCCCATCGACCAATGCCACAATGAGTAATAGGGCGCTCCTCCTTACACAGAGGCGCGCCCTATTCTTTTGCTTAGGCCTGTCGCCTTAGGCTTCGTCCGGCAAAGTTAGGATCTCGGCACCATCGTTAGTTATCACAAGGGTGTGCTCGAACTGAGCCGTGAACTTGCCATCGACGTTCTGAACGGTCCAATCGTTGTCCCAGATCTCGTAGTCTAACGAGCCCAGGTTGATCATCGGCTCAATGGTCAAGGTCATTCCTGGTTCTAGGATGTCGCGGTAGGTCGTGGAATCGTAGTGCAAGACAACCAAGCCGTTGTGGAAGGTGGGGCCAACACCATGGCCGGTGAAGTCGCGCACAACGTTGTAGCCGAAGCGGTTGGCATAAGACTCAATAACGCGGCCGATGACATTAACCTCACGGCCTGGCTTTGCCGCCTTAATGCCGCGCATCATTGCCTCGTGGGTACGCTCAACCAGCAGCTTGTGCTCCTCAGAGACATTCCCGGCCAGGAAGGTCGCATTAGTATCGCCGTGTACACCATTCTTGAACGCAGTGACGTCGATGTTGACGATGTCTCCGTCCTCAATCACGGTGGTGTCCGGAATACCGTGGCAGATGATCTCGTTCAGCGAGATGCAGCAGGACTTCGGGAAACCCATGTAGCCCAGCGTGGATGGGTATGCACCATGGTCCAGCATGTACTCGTGCGCGATGCGGTCAATCTCATCTGTGGTCACGCCGGGTGCCACAGCCTTACCGGCCTCCTGCAGCGCGTTAGCCGCAATCTTAGATGCCTCGCGCATGGCCTCAATGACCTCAGGGGTCTGGACAAAAGGCTCACCCATTGCTTCCTGGACGGAGTCCTTCCACACGTACTCCGGGCGCTCGATAGAGTCCGGAACGGTGCGGATTGGGGTGGGCTTTTGGGGGGTTAGTTTTGCGCGATTACTCATGGTTGACCATGGTAGTCCCCTCCCCCACGTGGCCGCTAACCAGACCTCTCAGTTGTGAGCTAGCCTTCTTGTCCTGTAGGCGCAGCGGGATGTCCCTGTGCTCGATAGCTATCGAGCTTCTGCAAGAAGTTATCTGTCACTTGCACTGAGGTCTCAGAGTCTCCGCCCAATACCACCAGAGTTGCGAAGGCGATGTCGTCGTCACGGTAGCCGGTAAACCATGCGTGCGAACCACCATTGATCTCCGCCTCACCGGTCTTGCCGTAAATCGTGCCGCCAGCCTGCATTCCGGCTGCGGTACCGCCCGTAACAACTGCGCGCATCATCTCTCGAACATTGTCGAGGACATGCGGGGAAGGCGGCTGCACCTCTTCTGAGGCCTTCGTCTTATGCGTTGAGATCAGTGTAGGAAGCGGGGTCTTACCCGCAGCGACAGTAGCCGAAACCAGCGCCATTCCAAAGGGGCTGACAAGGTCGGTGCCCTGTCCATAGCCGGACTCAGTACGGTCCAACGGAGTCTTGCCCTCCGGGATGGAGCCTGTAATGGTGGTCAAACCAGGGATTTCGTAGTCGAGCCCAAGCCCAAACTCCTTGCCCGTATTCTTCAGCTCGCCTTCCTTCAGATTCGTAGAAACTTCAGCGAAGGTCGTGTTACACGACTGCGCGAACGCCTGACGCATCGGCACCGATCCCAGCGAAAAGCCATTGTAGTTGGTTACGGTTCGGCCGTAAAGGTTCATCGTGCCTGGGCACGGAACAATAGTGTCAGCAGTCGCACCCTGTTTGTCCACAGCCGCCGAAGCCGTGATGATCTTGAATACCGAGCCCGGCGGGAACTGGCCCTGCAACGCGATATCACCCTTCTCATCGGCGCGCTCGGTCTGCGCAACCGCCAAAATCTCTCCGTTAGAGGGGCGAATGGCAACCAGCATCGCCTCCGAGTCGGCGCGCAGGTTTACAGCCTCCTGCGCCGCGCGCTGAACGTTGTAATCCAAGCTAACGCGGATCGAAGGGGATGCCTCCGGCTCGTGGAGCTCGACGTCGCTAAGCGCCGCACCATTTTCGTTAACCACGGACACAGACCATCCGGACTTGCCATCAATCTCATCTGACACCAGGGACCGCACACGCGCCAAAATATCAGGCGCCAAACCAGTCTCCCGTGTAATCAACGCTGGCTCTTCGTTGAAGCGAACCCCTTGCGGCTCACCAAGGCGGGCACGCACTGCTTCTACCTGCTTTTCATTGAGCATCACCACGGAGTAGTCGCCTTCAACTTTCTCCAGCTCTTTCGCCAACTCGCCGGCTTCTTTCTCCGGCACTGAGTCATCCTGGGTATGTGCTTCGCCCAGAGCGCTGGATATCTTGGCAGCTAATGGACGCACGTCTCCCACCTCAGTGGTATTGACCACCAAGCGATACTGCAAGCCGGGCGACATCAACTCCACTCCATCGGAGGACACCACGCTCGCACGTTTTGCCGCAATCGCGCGCAGCTCCAAGTGCTGGTGGGCTCCGAGGTTCGGATGCACCAAGCTCGGCTGCCAACGTACCTGCCAGTCTTTGTCCTTTTTGGTCAAGGTCATCTCAGTGTCGTAACTGAGCGTGCGGTCCTTCGGAAGATCCCACGTCACCTTGTACTTCGCGGTGGCATGCGTCTCGTCCTGTGTTACCTCGCCCAGCTCGATGTCGAGTCCTTCGGCCTGCAGACCGGAGAAGGTAGCGTCGAGCGTCGATGTGGTGGCATCGGGGTCATCGACAAGTTCAGCCAATGCCTCGTTGTTGCGGGACTCCATCTCTGAAATGAATTCTTCCGCAACCGGCTCCGCCGAGACGGGCTTGGGCGTGCACGCCACAAGCGACGACGCCCCTACCGAAGCCACACACAACAGCGCCACCATCTTCTTCATGGTTGGGCATCGTAGCAGCCTAGAGACACAAAAAGTCCGCCCCACACCGGAGTGCGGGGCGGACAAAACTGTGAATTTATGGCAGCGATACTAGCGGGTCACGCGAACCTCAGCCTTGGCGCCTTCGACAGCCTCCAGGCCCTGCTCGTCGGCGATACGCATTGCTTCCTCGATAAGAGTCTCCACGATCTGCGACTCGGGCACGGTCTTGACCACTTCGCCTTTAACGAAGATCTGGCCCTTACCATTACCGGATGCAACACCGAGGTCGGCGTCGCGAGCCTCGCCTGGGCCGTTAACAACGCAACCCATGACGGCGACACGGAGCGGGAACTCCATGCCCTCGAGGCCTGCGGTTACTTCCTCGGCGAGCTTGTACACGTCGACCTGAGCGCGGCCACAGGACGGGCAGGAGACGATCTCCAGCTTGCGCGGACGCAAGTTGAGAGACTGCAGGATCTGGTCACCGACCTTGATTTCCTCAATCGGATCAGCGGAGAGAGAAACACGGATGGTGTCACCGATACCCTCGGCCAGAAGTGCGCCGAAGGCAACGGAGGACTTGATGGTGCCCATGAACTTAGGGCCAGCCTCGGTCACACCGAGGTGCAGCGGGTAGTCAGTCTTTGCAGCCAGTTGGCGGTAAGCCTCAACCATCAGGACTGGGTCAGAGTGCTTTACGGAGATGGCAATGTCGCCGAAGCCGTGCTCCTCGAAGAGTCCAGCCTCCCAGATAGCGGACTCGACGAGAGCTTCAGGGGTGGCCTTGCCATACTTCTCCAGCAGTCGCTTATCCAAGGAGCCGCCGTTAACACCGATACGGATCGGGATGCCAGCGTCGCCGGCTGCCTTAGCAACCTCCTTGACGCGGCCATCGAACTCCTTGATGTTGCCTGGGTTCACGCGGACAGCGGCGCAGCCAGCGTCGATAGCCTGGAAGATGTACTTCGGCTGGAAGTGGATATCAGCGATAACCGGGATCGGAGACTTCTTGGCGATGGCCGGAAGTGCCTCGGCATCGACAGGCTTTGGGCAAGCGACACGAACGATGTCGCAGCCGGTGGCCGTCAGCTGTGCAATCTGCTGCAGGGTGGCGTTAATGTCGTGGGTTTTGGTGGTGGTCATCGACTGCACCGAAATCGGGTGCTCGGAACCTACACCGACTGGGCCCACGAAAAGCTGACGGGTTTTGCGACGCGGAGCCAAGGTTGGTGGTGGGCCGTCCGGGATACCGAGACCGATGGGGTTCGACATGTGCGCTCCTTGTTAAAGCATGGAATTAGATGGGGGCTTAACGTCCCCACTCTAGCACCGAGCACCAAATTTCCCCTGCCCTGGCTCCTAGCCGAAGAGGCGAATCGGGTTGACCACGTCGGCCACGATGACGAGCGCGCCAACAGTCATCAAGAGGGCCGCGATGACATAAGTTACCGGCATTAGCGCAGTGTAATCGGCCGGCCCCTTAGGCTCCTTGCCCAAAAGCCTGCGGATACCATCCCGGATTTTCTCGTAGAAAATCACCGCAATGTGACCGCCATCAAAAGGAGGCAGCGGGATGAGGTTGAACAAAGCGAGGAAGAAATTCAGCGTCGCCAGCATCATGAAGAAGGTCGACCACAAACTGCGCTCGACGAGCTCACCGCCCACGCGGGAAGCGCCGACCACAGACATCGGGCCATTGACGTCACGCTCGTGGCCAAAGATGGACGCCACCACCCCAGGAATTTTCGCTGGAAATTGAATGATGCCGTCAACAGTGGCGTCCAGAACGTACGTGGTGTAGCGCGCTGTTGCGGGGAAAGCGCCGATGAAGTCATGCTTCTCGACGATATCGATGACTTGGTTACTCAGGCCGATGGATCCGGCGTCGACAAGCTTGCCCTCACCGTTGAGGCGCTTGACCTTGTCGAGTGTGACGTCGAAGTTCTGCACAGCACCATCGCGCTCGACGCGCAACTGGACCGTCTCCCCTGGCCGGGCCATGACTTCCTCGCGCAGCTGGGTGAAGCTCTCCAGCGGCTTGCCATCGATCGCGAGAACAATGTCGCCCACTTCCACGCCCGCTTCACCAGCTGGCCCCTTACCTTGGCACTTCTCGAGCTCACCCTGCAGGTTCTGGTCAGCGGAGCACACAACCTCGCCCACGCGCGGGCGCACGTCAGCGTCTGGGTTAGGAAGGCCGGTAGTCATGGCAATGAGCAGCAAGATGATAAAGCCCAGAAGAAGGTTCACGGCGATGCCGCCGACCATCACGATGACGCGCTGCCACGCGGGCTTCTTATACATCGCATAAGGCTCTTCTTCCTCGGTGAGGAAATCATCCTGAGCAGTCATTCCAGCGATGTCGCAGAATCCACCCACGGGAAACGCGGCCAGACCATACTCGGTGTGACCGCGGGTAAACGCCGCAATCTTAGGGCCAAAACCAATGTAGAAACGGCGCACGCGCATGCCAAAAGCACGGGCACTAAACATGTGTCCCGCCTCGTGTAAGGCAACGGTAATGCCGATTCCTAGGGCGAACAGGAAAATGCCCAGGATGTTTGCCATGGTGGTGAAAGCTTTCTATTGAGCCAAAGAATCCACCAGCACATTTGCGCGCCGGCGGGCCTCGCCTTCGACGGCGATTACTTCATCGACGCTTGAGGGTACACGAGCAAACTGGGAGGCTTCCCCTAACACCTGCCCAACCACATCAACGATTTCTGGGAAATGAATGCGGCCAGACAAGAAGGCTGCGGCAGCCTCCTCATTGGCGGCGTTGTACACGGCTGGGTGCGTGCCGCCGGCAGCTGCAGCCTCACGGGCGAGCTGGACGGCGGGGAAGGCGACGTCGTCAAGCGGCTCAAAGCGCCAGTCATGAGACTGGGAGAAGTCCAGTGATGGCTGCGCACCGGGGACGCGATGTGGCCAATCCAGCGCCAGCGAAATCGGCAGCTTCATCGAGGGCGGCGATGCTTGCGCAATCGTGCAGCCATCGGTGAAGGTGGCCATCGAGTGAATGATTGACTGTGGATGTACGGTGACGTCGATGCGCTCGGGCTCGATATCGAAGAGCAGCGTCGCCTCGATGAGTTCTAGGCCCTTATTGATGAGGGTGGCGGAGTTAAGCGTGTTCATCTGCCCCATAGACCAGGTGGGGTGCTGCGCGGCCTGCTGTGGAGTAACGTCCCACATCTCTTCGCGGGACCAGCTGCGGAAAGGACCGCCGGATGCGGTGAGGACGAGCTTGCCGAGCTCTACGTCCTCACCCGCGCGCAGGCATTGCGCCATGGCGGAGTGCTCGGAATCGACGGGGATAATCTGCCCCGGCTTAGCCAGCTGAGTCACGATGTGACCGCCCGCGACGAGGGATTCCTTATTCGCTAATGCGAGGTACTCCCCCTTTTCTAGCGTCGCAATCGTGGAGCGCAAGCCCATCGAGCCAACTAGTGCATTGAGCACCTTGTCTGCTTCGATGGAGCGCACAAGCTGTTCTGCGGCATCTGCACCGGAGCGAACCTGTCCGCCAAGGGCTTCCGAGACCTGGTGCGCGGCCTGCTCATTCGCCACGGCAACGTGGTCAAACGAAAGGTTGAGGCGCTGCGCTTGCTCGATGACCAGCTGCGGATTAGAACCGCCGGCAGCAATGCCTACGACGGTAAATTTATCCGGGTTATCGGCGATAACTTCCAGTGCCTGGGTGCCGATGGAGCCCGTGGATCCGAGAATAAGAATGCGCTGTGTACTCACCTCTCCAACCCTAGCGGGTGGGTCAGTAATTGCGTGAACGAAACTGCCGGGGGTGTTTCTTCGCTAACGCGGCGAGGATGATTTAAACTACTACACAGAATAAATGGCATTTCATGCGCGCGCGCAGAGTGCGCCATGTACACGCAAAGGAGAGCAAGTGTCTTCCCACAAGCCGGCACCGCAGGTTTTCGACGGCGTTTCCACTGAGGACGTCCCGTCCGCAGGTTTTGGTTGGTCCCGCATCAGCCGCTCTGGAGTTCAGATCGCCGGCTGGATTTCCGTGATCTTCCTGGTTGCTTACAACTTCGGTAACCACAAGGGCCACGTTGAGACCGTGTGGCTCGCTGTACTGGCTATCGTCATTGCTCTCGGCTTGGTGCTCTTCGCACTTCGCCCGAATCTCTCCCAGGTTCGCACTGTTACCGCTCGCAACCAGCCTGTTGGCCACGTTGAGCCGGACTGGGTATACGACCAGAAGACGGTTTCCGGCGCCTACGCTGAGCTTAACGACGGCGAGCTGCGTGCCCTGAACATCGAGCCTTCCCGCGTTTCCCACCTGCGCGTCGAGCGCGGCACCGCGCGTAAGGCTGTTCGCTAAGTCTTAGGACCCTGAAGCCCCCTTGTCCTTTGGGACGAGGGGGCTTCGTTGTGCTTGAGGGGCGGGGGAACATGAGCTGGGGCGGCTAGGCGCGAGCCAGTGCCTGAATGCTTAGGCAGACTCGCGTTCGTCGGCAGCCAGCTGGCCACAGGCGGCGGCGATCTCGTCGCCCTTGGTGTCGCGAACGGTGCATGGCACGCCTTGAGCAATGACGCGGCGGACGAACTCGTCCTGGCGAGCCTTTGGCGCGGCGTCCCACTCGGAACCCGGCGTCGGGTTCAGTGGAATGACATTCACGTGGACCTTGGAGCCAAGCGCGCGGTGCAGCTTCTGGCCGAGCATGTCTGCGCGGAAGTCCTGATCGTTCTTGTCACGGATAAGCGCGTACTCAATGGAGACGCGGCGGCCGGACTTGTCGGCGTAGTAGCGGGCAGCATCCAGCACCTCCTCCACCGGCCAGCGGTTGTTGACTGGTACGAGCGAGTCACGGAGTTCGTCGTCCGGGGTGTGCAGCGATACTGCCAGGGTGCAGGACAGGTCTTCGTCGGCAAGCTTGCGAATTGCTGGGGCCAAGCCAACGGTAGACACAGTGACGTTACGCTGGGAAAGGCCGAAGCCTTCCAGGTCCTGGCCGGTAATCTGGCGCACTGCGTGCACAACGCGCTTGTAGTTAGCCAGCGGCTCACCCATGCCCATGAATACGACGTTGGTCAAGCGGCCGCCCTCGTCCTCCATGAGCTTGGCTGCGAGGCGGAACTGCTCGACGATCTCAGCTGTGGAGAGGTTGCGATCAAGGCCACCCTGGCCGGTGGCACAGAACGGGCATACCATACCGCAGCCGGCCTGGGAGGAAATGCACAGCGTGGCGCGGCCCGGGTACCGCATGAGCACCGACTCCAGCATGGTGCCGTCGTGCAGGCGCCACAGCGACTTCGTAGTCTCCCCGTCGTCAGTGGAGGTCTGACGGATGGGTTCCATAAGATTTGGGAAAAGCCGTTCCTGCAATTCGGCACGCTTATTCGCCGGGATGTCAGTCATCTCTTCGACGTCTGCGGTGCGGTGTACATAGTAGTGCTTGGCTAATTGGTTGGCGCGGAACTTGGGCAGGCCAAGTTCGGCGAGCGCAGCGATGCGCTCGTCCTGAGTCAGATCCGCAAAATGCTTCGGCGGCAAACCGCGCCGAGGGGCGGAGAAATTAAGTTTCAAAGGTTCAGCCATGGTTCCGCCCATTTTTCCACGTTTTCAGTACTTTTACCCAATTGAGACTGGTCTAAAGTGGCGCAACCGACAGCCCACAGGATTAAATGGTTACATGACAAATCAAGAATTTCCCGCCAATGAGCCCACCGCCGAGCACACCGGTGATTACGTGACGGAGACTGCCCCGGCAACGCACTCTGAGGTTGAGACTACGTATTCCTCGAGTGAAGACGCCAAGGTCAAGGGCTCCTTTGCAGCCAGCACCTGGGTTGCGCTGATCGTGGGATTCCTGCTGCTCATCGTTCTCATTGTGTTTATCCTGCAGAATCAGCAGAAGGTGCCGATGAACTTCCTCAACTGGTCCGGTGAATTCCCTGCCGGCATTGCCTACCTCATCTTTGCTATTGCAGGCGCGCTCATCATGGCCCTCGTCGGCATGTGGCGCATGTTCGAACTGCGCCGCCAGGTACGCAAGCAAGCCAAGCAGCACCGCTAAAACAACGAATCTCCCTGCCCTCAAGCTTCTTCGCTTGTGCGGTAGGGAGAATATTTGTTTTGGGCTTCGGGGTGACTTCTAGAAACCGTGGAAGTTTGCGAGGAAGTTCACAGCCACCCACGTCACCATGGCTGAGGGAAGCATTCCGTCCAAGCGGTCCATGAGTCCACCATGACCGGGCAGAATTTGGGACATATCTTTGATGCCAAGCTCGCGCTTGAACTGGGACTCCACCAAGTCGCCGAGCGTTGCGCAGAAGACAAGGCCCAAGCCCATGATTGCGCCTACCCAGGCGTCATGATGCAGAAGGAGCTTGACGCTGAGTGCGCCTGTTATGACGCCGAAGATGACGGAGCCGAGGAAGCCCTCCCAGGACTTCTTGGGGCTGACTGCAGGCGCCATCGGGTGCGCGCCAAACATCACACCTGCCACATAGCCGCCGGTATCGGAAGCCACCACGCACAGCATGAACGCGACAATCGACGCCGCGCCTGACGCAAACGGAGTCTCCACGCGAGACAGCATCGCCGCAAACGTGGCGAAGAGCGGAATCCAGGTCAATACGAACAGACCCACGGACATGTCGCGCAGATAGTTGATTGGCGGGCGATGGCGTCCGTTGTGGAACAGCCTCCCGAACATCAAAACCAACACAGCCACGACGTAGACCGCCACGAGGCCAGGGGCGCCGAGCGGCCACGAAATCCATACCATGGCTTGGCCAAGGATGATAAGCAGGGTGCGCGGAATGAAGAAAGAGTGCTCACGCAGGCGCGTGAGGACCTCCCACATAGCCACTGCCACAGCTCCCGCCACGACGAGGTACCACGCGAAGGGTCCTAGCCACACAGCAAGGACTACGAGCGCACCGAGGCCCACTCCCACGCCCACTGCTGCCGGCAGGTTGCGGCCGGCGCCGTTCTTGGGCTTGGGCAGACGACGATTCGACTCGCTAGTCACGCGCGCTCCTTCCACAGGAAGATGGGATACTCACAAAAAAGCGCCGCCGAGCTGATAGCGCCCGGCGGCCAGGTTCGAGGTGCTTAGACCTCCATCAGCTCGTTTTCCTTGTTAGCAACGAGCTTGTCCACCTGGTCGATGTAACCAGCGGTGGTCTTCTCCATTTCCTTTTCAGCTGCAACGACTTCGTCCTCGCCGGCGTCGCCGTCCTTCTGCAGCTTCTTCAACTGGTCCATGGCCTTGCGGCGAATGTTGCGGATAGCAATCTTTCCGTCTTCGCCCTTGCCCTTGGCCTGCTTCACGAGGTCGCGGCGACGCTCTTCGGTCAGCTGTGGAATGGTGACGCGCAAAACCTGACCGTCGTTGGTCGGGTTAACGCCGAGATCCGAGTTACGGATTGCGTTCTCGATCTCGTGGATCATGGACTGCTCGTAAGGCTTGATGAGCATCATGCGTGGTTCTGGAACCGAGATGGTTGCCATCTGCGTAATCGGGGTTGGCGCACCGTAGTACTCGGCAACAAGGCCATTGAACATTGCTGGGTTTGCGCGACCGGTACGGATGGTGATCAGCTGCTCGCGGGTGTGCTCCACCGAAGCGGTCATGTGCTCTTCTGCTTCGAGCTGGATCTCGTCAATCATTGGGCTATAACTCCCTTTTCGAATATAAAGTAACTGGAAAAGAATCTAGCAGGTAAAGGCGCCCTCTGTGGGAGGACGTGACCTTAATTCCTATTGGAATTCCTATTGCGATTTTACGAGGGTGCCGATCTGCTCACCGTTGACGGCGCGCTTGATATTACCTTCGGTCAGAAGGTTGAACACCAAAATCGGCATATCGTTGTCCATACACAGGCTGAACGCGGTAGCATCTGCGACCTTAAGGCCCTTTTCGATGACCTCTCGTGGGGTGATCTCGGAGTAAAGCTCCGCATCTGGGTTGGTGCGTGGGTCGTCGGAGTAGACGCCGTCGACAGCCTTGGCAAGGAAGAGCACCTCTGCCCCGATCTCGAGGGCACGCTGTGCCGCCGTGGTGTCCGTGGAGAAGTAAGGCATACCCATGCCTGCGCCGAAGATGACCACGCGGCCCTTCTCCAGGTGGCGATCTGCACGCAGCGGCAGGTACGGCTCCGCAATTTGTGCCATGTTGATGGAGGTCTGGACGCGGCAGTCGACGCCCTGCTGCTTGAGGAAGTCCTGTAGCGCAAGGGAGTTCATGACCGTGCCAAGCATGCCCATGTAGTCCGAACGTGCGCGGTCCATGCCGCGCTGGGACAGTTCTGCACCACGGAAGAAGTTTCCGCCACCGATAACCACGGCAACCTCAGTGCCCTGCTTGGCAATGTCTGCGATCTGCTGAGCAACGTTTTCCACGACGTCAGGGTCGATACCGACCTTGCCACCTCCGAACATTTCACCGCCCAGCTTCAGCATCACACGCTTGTATCCGGTTCGCTTGGTGTCAGGGTTAGTCACGGCCTTCATCGTCTCCTTAATGCGGCTGTTTTTGAGTCCGTTCCATCTTACCCACACATGTTCGCTGGCTCATATTCCTTGCTCAAGCAAGCAAAAAGCCCTGCTGCAAACAAGTGCAGCAGGGCTCAAGCGTGAAAGCCGATTAAAGCTTAGGCGCCAACCTCATAACGGACGAAGCCCTTGATGGTGGTGCCAGCTTCCTTGGCAACCTGCTCAACGGTCTTCTTGGAGTCAGACAGAGCAGCCTGCTCGAGAAGAACGACGGACTTGAAGAAGCCGTTCAGGCGACCTTCGACGATCTTCGGCAGAGCAGCCTCCGGCTTGCCCTCCTCACGGGTGGTAGCTTCAGCGATCTCGCGCTCCTTCTCAACGACCTCAGCAGGAACGTCCTCGCGGGTGAGGTACTCAGCGTTCATAGCTGCGATCTGCAGAGCAACAGCGTGTGCGCCCTCTGCATCACCCTCGTAGGAAACGAGAACGCCAACTGCCGGCGGCAGGTCAGCGGAACGCTGGTGCAGGTAGACAGCGACGTTGTCGCCCTCGAGAGTGACTGCACGGCGTGCCTGCAGCTTCTCGCCGGTCTTTGCGGACTCTTCGTCAACGATCTCGGAGACCTTCTTGCCGTCGATTTCGAGGTTGTTCAGCTCCTCACCGGAGTTGATCTTAGCCTCGCCAGCAGCCTCAGCGATCTTGGTAGCGAAAGCCTTGAATGCCTCGTTCTTTGCAACGAAGTCGGTCTCGCAGTTGATTTCGACCATGGTATTGCCGGAAACAGCAACCAGGCCCTCGGTAGCCTCGCGCTCAGCGCGCTTGGAAACGTTCTTTGCGCCCTTGATGCGCAGGAACTCTACGGCCTTGTCGTAGTCACCGTTGGACTCGTCGAGTGCCTTCTTGCAATCAAGCATGCCGGAGCCGGTTGCCTCGCGCAGTGCCTTAACGTCTGCAGCAGTGTAGTTCGCCATAGTTGGGGCGATCCTCCTTGGTTTCAAACAGTATTCGATGGAACAGAGTACTCGACGCAGTAATTTTGCGCCGCCCTTGGGGGTGAGTTTGTGCAGAAGAGTAAACCCCCGCGGCCGTGATCCAACGGTAGCGGGGGCGGACTCTAGAATTTTTACTCTGCGGACTCAGCAGATGCTGGGTCGGAAGCAGCAGCAGCCTCAGCTGCATCGCGTGCATCCTTCTCAGCGGAGTCGCCGGCAGCTTCCTTAGCTGCAGCCAGCTGACGCTCCTCGCGAGCCTTCTTACCTTCCTCAACTGCGGTGGCAATGATGCCGGAGAGCAGCTTGGTGGCACGGATTGCGTCGTCGTTGCCCGGGATCGGGAAGTCGACCTCATCCGGATCGCAGTTGGTGTCGAGGATTGCGACAACCGGGATGTTCAGCTTGTGAGCTTCCTTGACTGCGATGTGCTCCTTGTTGGTGTCAACGATCCACAGTGCGGACGGAGCCTTGGACATCTCAGAGATGCCGCCGAGGACGCGCTCGAGCTTGATGCGCTCGCGGGTGAGCATGAGGATTTCCTTCTTGGTGCGGCCCTTGTAGCCGTCCTCAGCTGCGTCCATTGCCTGAAGCTCCTTCATGCGCTTCAGACGCTTGGAAACGGTCTGGAAGTTGGTGAGCATGCCGCCCAGCCAACGGTGGTTGACGTAAGGCATTCCAACGCGAGTTGCTTCCTCAGCAACTGCTTCCTGAGCCTGCTTCTTGGTGCCGACGAAGAGGATGCTGCCGCCGTGTGCAACGGTCTCCTTGACGAACTCGAAAGCCTCATCGATGTAGGTCAGGGTCTGCTGCAGGTCGATGATGTAGATGCCGTTACGGTCGGTGAAGATGAAACGCTTCATCTTCGGGTTCCAACGACGGGTCTGGTGGCCGAAGTGCACACCAGCGTCGAGGAGCTCGCGCATGGTTACAACTGCCATGATTCGCTCGCTTTCTATAGCTGATTTAGGTTTTGCATGAAAAATGTGCGGTGTTTTATTCCGCACCCTAGCAACGAAGGCGCCGGTCAACACCCCAATTTCTTGGGGACCACGTCGACACGACGCTGTCTTTTCCTTAACCCAGGAAGCGACGACTTCGCCGCGCGTAGTCAATGCGCCTGGCAAGCCGGACACACTGCTGGGCCAAATTCTAGCCACACCCAGGGAAGAAATCCAAAACGACGTGCGAATTCCACAGTTTTAGCGTGACTTCTCCCCTACAACCGCCACATCTTCATCACTATTATCTCGCGTCGCACTTTATTCACAGCGAGATTTCTCGTTCTTCCAACACTGCAAGCGGCGCCTCCATACTGCCATCATGAAAATGTTTCGCTTGCCCAAAGTCCCGCTCATTGCTGTCATTCTCACGCTCTGGTGCGTTGCCCTATCCGCCATGCCAATAGCCTTCGCCTACGTCGACCCCACTACTGGCAGTCCAACCCCCAGCCGGGTTCTGGAGGGATTTGATCCACCGAAGGAGAAATGGAGCGCCGGTCACCGAGGTGTGGATTTGGATCTACCCATCGGCGGCGAGGTACTGGCCGCAGGCGAAGGCACGGTTTATTTCGTGGGCAAGGTGGCCGGCAAACCGGTGGTCTCGATCGCCCATGCGGATGGTGTGCGGACGACGTATCAACCGGTATTCGCGCACGTCAACAAGGGCGATCACGTACGCGAGGGCCAAGTCATTGGGAGGCTAGCCCCGCCTGTTGACGGTAAGCCGGGTTTGCATTGGGGCGCGCTTATCGACGGTGTGGAAAAGACCTACATCGATCCGCTTTCGCTTCTCGACGCCCCGGTCATCCGGCTCAAGCCCGTGGATGGGCGCGGGAGTAGACGTCCTTGAGCCGCTTCGCTGATACGTGGGTGTAGACCTGTGTGGTCTGCAGAGAGGAGTGCCCCAGCAGCTCCTGGACCACCCTCAAATCCGCACCACCTTCAAGCAGATGCGTTGCGGCAGTATGGCGCAGCCCGTGCGGGGTAAGGCCAGTAGCGCCGGTGATCTGCGCAGCCTTTTCTACCACGCGGCGGACCTGCCGCTGGTCGATACGCCCGCCGCGAGTCCCGACGAACACCGCATCAGTGTCGCCGGCTAGTTGTAGACGCCCCTTTTCAATCCAGGTCGCAAGCGCATCAGACGCCGCGTCGCCAAAGGGTACGACGCGCTGCTTGTTTCCCTTACCCGTGACCAGTGCGGTCCGGCGGTGCAGATCAAGGTCACCGACATCAAGGCCCACCAGTTCCGCAACACGCATGCCGGTGGCATAGAGGAGCTCGAGCATAGCGCTGTCACGTAGGAAATGAACCTCGTCGTGCGAGGCAGCGTTGCCTACAAGCTCACCAGCCTCGGTTGCAGCAAGAACCTTGGGAAGATGTTTGCCCACCTTCGGGCTAACGAGTCGCGCTGCCACATCAGCCTGCAGATGGCCTTCGCGCACCGCCCAGGTGGAGAACGCTCGGGCGGCAGCAGTTCGGCGCGCGAGGGTAGCTCGCGACTTGCCCTGTGCAACCGCTTCGCCTAGCCAGGCGCGCAGAGCATTCAGGTCAAAGCTTGCGAAGTCCGGTACGCTACGCGCGAGATCGCGCAGGTCCGAGCGGTAGCCCTTGACCGTTGCAGCAGAGCGCCCACGGACTAACAACTGATGTTCGGCAAAATCCTCGATTGCCTCGGCCAGTTGCCCCGTGGGCTCCTCCACTCGTTTACTCATGTCACAGCAGTGTACTCCAGCATCACTCGCTGCGTCTCCACCGCTTTCCCTCGCGCACCACGAGGCCAAGCTTCTGCAAAGCCACCAACAGGTGCACCGTCAGCGCCACACGCATTCCTGCCTCCGCCGCGATATCCTCTGCGCTCACGCCTTCCTCGTCCAAAGGCGGAGTCGAGTCATAAACCTTGAGCTCATTCCGGGAAAGCTGCTGCACTTTGTCAGGAGCGAAGTCGAGCTCATACTGCCCAGCAGCGTCCACGCCTCCCACAGTTCCAAGTAATCCGCGGATTTCATCGACCGAGGTGACCAGTTGCGCACGCTGCTCCTGAATCCGCATGTGGCAACCCAACGACCCCGAAGTCGTAACCGGGCCGGGGACAGCCATGGCCACACGACCCATCGACTCCGCCCAGTTCAACGTGTTCAAGGCCCCAGAACGGAAGGCCGCCTCCACCACCACAGTGCCTGCAGAAAGCGCCGCAACCAAGCGGTTGCGCGTCAAGAAGCGATGCCGCTGCGGTGTAGTGCCCAGCGCGAATTCAGAGATGAGGCAACCGCTGCGCGTTATCTGATCAAAGAGTTTGCCGTTACGTGCGGGATAGGCCCGGTCGATGCCGCATGGCGCCACGGCCACGGTGAGCCCGTTGTGCTCCAGCGTCGCCTCGTGGATAGCCGTGTCTACTCCCAGCGCGCCGCCCGACACCGTAGTCCACTGATGGCGCGCCAATCCCGTTGCCAGCATGCGCGAGACCTCCCAGCCATAGCGGCTTATAGCCCGCGTTCCCACCAGCGCAACGGACTGAGCCACCGTCTGGCGCACATTGGCTCCGCGCACCCACAACGCATGAGGTGGGAAAGCCTGACTATCGAATGTAGACGGCGCATCGGAGAACCCCTGATGATAGAAACCAAAGGCCCGAGTGAATTCCTCCTCCGGCCACTCCGCGTCCTCCGGGGTGATAAGGCGTGCTCCTACGACTTCTGCCGTGGCAATGTCCTCTTCTTGCCGCAGCCAATCCCGCCTCCCGGCAGTTTCAGTCTTCAACGGTCCAATCCAGTCGGCCGCGTTGTAGATTCCGTGCGCAATCTCCTCTGCTGGGTACTGCGAAAGCAATCCGTGCAACGTGCGGGATGGACCCTCCACCACACGGTTGAGATAAACCCAGGTGTGCAGGGGCGTCGATAAGTTCAGCTCGCTCATGCCGCCAGCCTTTCCAACACACCGACGCCGCGCAGCTCGAGCGCTCTGCCCACGTGGTCGATGTCCGGTTGCGGGCTTGCGTCCAGATCCGCCAGGGTCCACGCCAAGCGCAGCACGCGGTCCACACCGCGCTGGCTCAACTCCCCGTCTGCCAAATACGCTGCAAGCATCGCCATGGCAGTTTCCGTAGCTGGGCGGTGTCGCCGCAGATAGGAGGCTGGAACAGCACCGTTATTGAACACCGGCAGCTCGTCTTCACGCCAGCGGGCAGCTGCCCGCTGGCGCGCCTGCGCCACCCGCTGCGCAATCGTGGCGGAGTCTTCTTCACCTTCCGCGCTCAGGGTTGCGGCTTGGCCCGAAACGTTAACCACCATATCGAGGCGATCCCGCAATGGCCCAGAGAGATTGCTCAGATAGTTGCGTCTGTCCGACGACCGGCACGTGCACTTCGAAGCATCCTCCGCAGCACACCTGCAGGGGTTCGCCGCCAGCACTAGCTGGAAGCGCGCCGGGAACGTAATCTCCCTGCGCGCACGAGAAATCCGGACGTGCCCCTCTTCCAGCGGCGCACGCAGGCCATCGAGCACTCGTGCAGAGACCTCACTCGCCTCGTCGAGGAACAACACTCCGTGATGCGCCAGGCTCACGGCACCAGGACGGGGATTGCCCGAACCGCCACCCAGCAAGGCCGCACGCGTTACCGAGGAGTGCGGCGCGATAAACGGCGCGCGCATGATGACCGCGCCGGGTGTTCCCGCGAGCGAATGGATGGCTGTCGCCTCCACGCACTGATCAGCGCTCAACGCCGGCAAGATAGACGGCAGCCGCGCCGCAATCATCGACTTGCCCGAGCCAGGTGGGCCCACCAACATCAGGTGATGGCCACCGGCCGCAGCGACTTCGGCTGCCCACTTGGCCTCCCGTTGCCCGGCGATGTCGCGGTAGTCCGGGCCGTCACCAAGCGTATGCGCAGGGGCATCTACCGCTCGAGCACTCGGCAGATCGCGCCCACCACAGGCCCATGCAAAAGCATCGGTCAGCGTGGCCGCGACCACCACATCCATATCGGGCACCAGCGTAGCTTCAGCCGCGTTACCTGGCGGGATCACCAGCGTCTCGAAACCTTGTGAGCGCGCCGCCAACAAGGCTGGGATGATTCCAGAGACTGGGCGCACGCTGCCGTCCAGCCCCAACTCCCCCAACACCAACGCACGCTCCAGGCGCTCCGAGGGCGGCATCTGCGCCGCCAGAATCGCCAAGGCCATGGGCAAATCGAAGTGCGCACCCGACTTCGGTAACGCTGCAGGCGACATCGAAACCACCACGCGCGTTTTTGCCCACGGCAGCCGCGAGTTAACCACCGCGGTGCGAATGCGGTCACGCGACTCCGAAATGGCCGTATCCGCCAGGCCCACCACGTGCACGCCGGGCAGCCCGGCCCCCACGTTGGCCTCCACCGTGACCACGTGCGCAATCACGCCCTCCAAAGCCGTGGTCATGCATCTACCAAGCGCCATCTTCGACCCCCTCATAGTGCGTGACCTCGAACTCAGCGCCCTGATCCACCAGTGCCAGCACGTCGAAGCGCACATAACACCGCGGCTTTCCCTCAAGCCACCGCAACGCCGCCTTGCGCATGCGCGCCAACTTGCGCGCAGTCACCGCCTCGGCCACCCCGTAAGCATCCGACGCCCGGGTCTTGACCTCGACAAAGACGTACGTGTCACCCTCCCGCACGATGAGGTCGATTTCCCCCACGGCGTAGTTGACGTTCGCTGCGATAATCTCCGCACCGCGCTGGCGATAGAACAAAGCCGCATAAGCCTCGCCCCGCTTGCCCAGCGAGTGCCGTTTATTCATTTTTCCGTACATTTTCTCTCCCCCGAATCCGGTCCATGCAGCACACCTGCACACGCCAGTTCAGCCGAGAGAGGACAGGACGCGCTAGCCCCAAAACGCGCACAGCGCCCCTTTTGTGGATAACTCATCGCGATGGATGAAGAAATCCCGCATGGGGCGCGACTTTAGGGCGAATTTCTGGCGGAGGTGTGGCCGCTCCGCGGAGGCTTCTACTCCGGCAGGACGAAGTCTGGCTTGTCCAGCTCTTCGATGTTGACGTCTTTGTAGGTGATCACGCGAACGTAGCGCACGAATCGCGCGGAACGGTACATGTCCCATACCCAGGCATCGGACATGCGTACTTCGTAGTAGACGTCAGGGCCCGAAGTATGCGGAATAAGCTCCACTGCATTGGCGAGGTAGAAACGACGCTCGGTCTCCACCACGTAGGAGAACTGGCTGACGACGTCCCGATATTCACGGTAGAGGGAGAGTTCTACTTCTGCCTCGTAGTTGTCGAGTTCCTCTGCGCTCACTAGCTTTCCTCCAATGTCAGGGTCAACGTGAATCAGCTTAACGCGGAAACTTCGTAATCAGATTCAGGCGCGCGCGAGAAATTCCGCATGAGCGTTCGCCACGTTGGCATAACCCATCCGGTGCTCTGGGGTTGCGCCTAATTTCACAATCGCAGCCTGATGCGCCGCGGTGCCGTATCCCTTGTGCCCCGCCAATCCATAGCCTGGGTAGGCCACGTCGAGTACATCCATGATGTGGTCACGGGAGACTTTGGCCAGCACGCTCGCCGCGGCAATGCAGCGCGCTGCCGCATCACCACCAATAATCGGCAGCTGGGGTGCAGGCATGCCGGGAACTTTCAGGGCGTCGCTAAGCACGTAATGCGGGCGAACATCAAGCCGCGCTACCGCCCGCCGCATCCCTGAAACGTTGGCGTGCTGGATGCCGCGCTTGTCGATGTCCCGCGCGTCAATATGCACCACGGACCAGGCCACAGCCTTGTCCTTGATGATGGGAAAGAGTCTTTCGCGCGTGGCCGGGCTGAGCTTTTTGGAGTCCGTCAGCTTGTCGAGCTCCGGGATGATTTTGTCCGGGAGGATGCAGGCGGCAATAGTAATCGGCCCGCAGCAGGCTCCGCGCCCTGCCTCATCAACGCCGGCGACAGGACCCAAACCTGCCTTGCTCAGCGCCACCTCGTAGGTGCGTTGTTGTTTAAGACGCCGCATTTTGAATGTCAGGGTCATCGACCAGGTGAGCACGCGGAATAGGAAGAACAACGGCCTCTACCTTGCCACGGACGTTGTCCACGGGGATGGTGCCCTGCAGATGATCGCCCAAGTGCGCACGCGAGTCGAGCGAGTTAGTGCGATTGTCCCCCATGACCCAGATGTTGCCTTCCGGGACGGTCACGGGACCAAAGTAAGCACCGCCGCAAGCATCCGAGCCTACGGCTTCATCGACGGGTATTTCGGCGGGTGTTTTCACGTAGGACTGGTCGATGGGTAAACCATCGACCATGACGGCGGGATCCCCTGCTTCGCAGGACACCGTCTGGCCTTCTGTGGCTATGACGCGTTTGACCAAAATGTTCTCACCGTTGGGCAGCAAGCCGATTGCGGCACCTGCATTTTCCAGTCCGCGTACCAACACGTTGTCGGAGCGCTGAACCTGGAAAGAGGCGTTCCAGGAATCCTCACCGGCAAAGACCACGACATCGCCAGGGCGTGGATCGGAGAAGTAGTAGCTGAGCTTTTGGACCACAATGCGGTCATTCTTACACCCCGCACAGCCATGCAACGTGGGCTCCATGGAGGCCGAAGGAATGAGATACATCCGGCCCACGAAAGTCTGCATTAGAGCCAAGAACACAAACACGGCCACGACCGTGGGCAGCAAATCGCGCATACGGACGCGCTCTTCCTCCGCCCGCCGCGGCTTTGCAGCACGAATGCGGGGACTGTTAGCCCCAGACCCCCTAGGCTTGGATGTCTGGGTCATCGATCCCACCGATGCGGCTAAACGGGAACAGCACAAACATGACCTTGCCGCGAACGTTTTCTACGGGAATCGTGCCATGGTACCGATCTTGCATGTGGTAGCGGGAATCCGCGGAGGCAGTGCGGTTGTCACCCATGACCCAAATGTTGCCTTCTGGAACGGTGATTGGGCCAAAGTATGCGCCACCGCATGCCTCGGAACCGGTGGTTTTATCCACAGGGTACGTTGGCGGATCCATGACATAGTCCTGCTTGATGGGCTTACCGTCAACCATGACTGCTGGATCACCTTCCTGGCAGGAAACGGTCTGGCCACCAGTAGCAATGACACGCTTGACCAGAGTGTTCTCATCTGGCGGGGTCAAAGACACATAGCTTAGTGCGTCCTGGATTGCGTGGATCACGCTATTGTTCGAGCGCGGCGACACGTAGTTACGGTTCCAGTCTTCGGTGCCCTCAAAGACCACGACGTCGCCAGGCTCTGGGCCCTTGTCGCCGTAGTAAGAAATCTTCTCGGTGAAGATGCGGTCATTGGTGCAGCCATCGCAGCCGTGGAGGGTTGGTTCCATCGAACCAGAAGGAATGACATATTGGCGGCCAATGAAGGTCTGTACCAAACCGACGACCGCAAGCACACACACGATAACGAGAAGTGTTTCCAGAATCCAGGGCATCTCTTTCTTCTCGCCCTTGTCAGAGTCTTTCTCTACCGGCGTGACCTTCTCGGCAGCGACCCGGCGGCCAGTGACTTCTTCGTTTGCACCGGAGTTACCTGGCCAAGCAGAATTATCACTGTTTTGATTTTCGAATTCCTTCTCGTTATTCACGCGCTAAATCCTAGCAACAAAACCTCTCAACTCCCGCACCACACCGAGCACCAAGCTGCTGTTCCCATCCAACTCTTATCAGCGGATTCCTTGCAATCGCAGCGAGAGGATATAAAAAAGGCCTCCCCTTTCGCCGAAGCGAAGGAGGAGGCCTGAACGCCTAAAATTAGCGGCGCTCCTTGATGCGAGCCTTCTTGCCGCGCAGGTCGCGCAGGTAGTACAGCTTTGCACGGCGGACGCGGCCGCGGCGCACAACCTGGATGGACTCGAGGTTCGGGGAGTGAACCGGGAAGGTACGCTCAACGCCGATACCGAAGGAGACCTTACGGACGGTGAAAGTCTCGCGGATGCCAGAACCCTGGCGGCGGATGCAAACGCCCTTGAAGAGCTGAACACGCTGGGTGTTGCCCTCGATAACCTTTACGTTTACGTCGAGGGTATCGCCTGGGCGGAAAGCCGGGACGTCGTCGCGCAGCTGGGCTGCATCTACCTTGTCAATGAGGTTAGCCATTGTTTTTCCTTTTCAGTTTAAGACAGAGGACCCTGGCGCTCCTTCAACCTTGGAGAAGCTGACCGGTTCGTGCCTGTTACATAGAACAAGAGGATTCTTCCATACCCACCGCGCGAACAGCAAATTCTTGCAATTCCAAGACAGACGCGCATCACAGGGCTTATGGTGTGTAATGCAAGTACCCCACGGGTGCCCATGAAGAAGTGGGCTGAGATAGGCGCAGATACCGCACCTAGACCGTTTGAACCTGTCTGGTTAGCACCAGCGAAGGAAGAGAGGAAGGCGCCATGACGGCTACTCCTAATGAGATCCACCCCAAGCATTCTTACTCCCCTATCCGCGCAAACGGACTGGAAGTTCCGGAGACCGAGATCGCTCTAGATGATTCCCCGACGGGGCCCAACGAACCTTTCCGCGTCTACCGCACCCGCGGCCCCGAGTGCGAGCCGGAGGTGGGCCTGCCGGGTCTGCGCAGCGAGTGGATTGCCGGCCGCGACGACGTTGAGGAGTACGCCGGCCGCGAACGCAATCTGGCCGACGACGGCAAGTCCGCGCAGCGCCGCGGCGCTGCCTCCCAGGAATGGCGCGGGCAAAAGCGCACTCCTTTGCGCGCCAAGCCGGGCAAGCGAGTCACCCAGATGCACTATGCACGCCAGGGAATCATCACCAAGGAAATGGAGTTCGTGGCGCTGCGCGAGCACTGCGATCCCGAGTTTGTGCGCGCCGAGGTCGCCCGCGGACGTGCGATTATCCCGAATAACATCAACCACCCTGAGTCCGAGCCGATGATCATCGGCCGAAAGTTCTTGACCAAGATCAACGCCAACATCGGCAACTCCGCCGTGACTTCCTCTATCGCAGAAGAAGTGTCCAAACTGCGCTGGGCCACCCGCTGGGGAGCCGATACCGTGATGGATCTTTCCACCGGCGATGACATCCACACCACTCGCGAGTGGATTCTGCGCAACTCCCCAGTACCGATTGGCACCGTGCCTATCTACCAGGCGCTGGAGAAGGTAAACGGCGTGGCCGAGGACCTTACCTGGGAGATCTTCCGCGATACCGTCATCGAGCAGTGTGAGCAGGGCGTGGACTACATGACCATCCACGCCGGCGTTCTGCTCCCATTCATCCCGTTGACCACCAAGCGCGTCACTGGAATTGTCTCCCGCGGCGGTTCCATCATGGCGGGCTGGTGCTTGGCTCACCACAAGGAGTCCTTCCTCTACGAAAACTTCGACGAACTGTGCGAGATTTTTGCGCAGTACGACGTCGCTTTCTCCTTGGGCGATGGCCTGCGCCCTGGCAGCCTGGCCGACGCCAACGACACCGCGCAGTTCGCCGAGCTTAAGACCATCGGCGAGCTCACCCGCCGTGCCTGGGAGTACGACGTGCAGGTCATGGTGGAGGGCCCCGGCCACGTCCCGCTCAACATGATCCAGGAAAACAACGAGCTGGAACAGGACTGGGCATCCGACGCCCCGTTCTACACGCTCGGCCCCTTGGTCACCGACATCGCGCCTGGTTACGACCACATCACTTCCGCCATCGGCGCCGCGCACATTGCAATGGGCGGCACCGCGATGCTCTGCTACGTCACCCCAAAGGAGCACCTGGGCCTTCCCAACCGCGACGACGTCAAGACCGGTGTTATCACCTACAAGCTGGCCGCGCATGCCGCCGACGTGGCAAAGGGCCACCCCGGCGCGCGGGCGTGGGATGACGCGATGAGCAAGGCCCGCTTTGAGTTCCGGTGGCACGATCAGTTCGCGCTTTCGCTCGACCCGGAAACCGCGCAGGAATACCACGACGAGACTCTGCCCGCCGAGCCTGCTAAGACCGCGCACTTCTGCTCGATGTGCGGCCCGAAGTTCTGCTCCATGCGGATTAGCCAGGATATTCGCGATACTTTCTCAGATTCCCTGGGCATGCCGAGCTTCCCCGTCGATGCCAAGGCGGGCGAGGCAATGATATCAGCCGAGTTCAAGGCGCAAGGCTCCAAGCTCTATCAAACAGCAGACGAGGAGCCAGCCGGCCGTGCTTGATCTGCGTTGTTACTTCGTCACCGGCACCAATATGACACCGGAGATTGCCGCGGCCGCCGTGCGTGGCGGCGCGGGCGTGGTGCAGGTGCGCTCAAAGCCTATTTCTGCCCGCTCGCTCTATGATTTGGGCGCCCGCGTGGCCGAGACGGTGCACGAGGTAAATCCGCGCACGCACGTGCTTATCGACGACCGCGTCGACGTCGCCCTAGCTCTGCGTTGCGCGGGCGCGCCCGTACACGGCGTGCACATCGGCCAGGACGATCTCTGCCCACGTGCCGCGCGTGAGCTGCTCGGCCCCGATGCCATCATCGGCCTGACCACGGGAACACTTGAGTTAATTAGGGACGCGAACCAGTACGCGGATGTCCTCGACTACGTCGGCTGCGGCCCCTTCCGCGCTACCCCGACGAAGGATTCCGGGCGCACCCCGCTGGGGCTCGAGGGCTATCCAGAGATCGTCGCCGCCTCGCAGCTGCCCGTAGTCGCCATCGGCGACGTCACCGCGGACGATGCCGCCGAGCTCGCTGCAACCGGCGTCGACGGCCTGGCCGTCGTGCGCGGAATCATGAATGCCCCGGACCCGGCCGCCTACTGCGAGCGTCTCCTGAGCGAATTCGAGAAAGGTCGCGCATGAGCACGGCCAGCACTGCCAGCTCAAGCGTTGCCATCGTCGGCGCCGGGATCATTGGCCTTGCCACCGCAGTAGAGATGGCGCAGTCAGGGATCAATGTCGATGTCTTCGACCCAGCGCCGGCATCCGGCGCCACGCACCATGCCGGCGGCATGCTGGCTCCCGCCGCGGAGGTGGTCTATCAACAAGACCCGCTCTTTCCGCTGATGCAGGCCTCAGGCAAGTGGTATCCGGAGCTCATCGCGGCCGTCGCCAAGCACAGCGACCTCGATACCGGCTACCGCGACGAAGGCACGCTCGTGGTAGCCGCGGACCGCGCCGATTCCCAGCATTTGTCAGAGCTCATGGACTACCAGAATGCGCACGGCATGCAGGTCGAGCGCATCACCGTGCGGCAGGCGCGCTCCCTCGAACCGGGGCTGAGCCCACGCCTGGCCAGCGCCGTCTCAATTCCTGGGGATACGCAGGTCTTCCCCCGGCAATGGGCGCTCGCGCTATATGACGCCGCGGAAAACTTAGGCGTGCGCTTTCACCGCACAAAGGTCACACACATCGACGATGGAGTCGACGGCGGAATGGTACACACCGAAGAAGGTACCTTCGCCGCAGACCAGGTGGTGCTGGCCGCCGGACTGGGGGCGAATGGTCTTAGCGGATGGTCGCAACCGCTGCGCCCAGTCTATGGCGACATCCTGCGCCTACGTGTGCCAGAGCAACGCCGCCCGCTACTAAACCGCGTGGTGCGCGGATTCGTGGAAGACCGCCCTATCTATCTGATTCCACGCGGCGACGGAACCATCGCCGTGGGCGCGACCAGCCGCGAGGATAGCCTCCATGCCCCGCTGGCCGGCGGTGTCTATGACTTGCTGCGCGATGCCATCCGGGTGCTGCCGGGCATCGAGGATTGCGAGTTCCTAGAAGCCACCACCGGCGCCCGCCCGGGCACGCCTGATGATCTTCCCTACTTGGGGCGCGTGAGTGACAGGCTCATTGTCTCCACTGGGTATTTCCGCCATGGCATCCTGCTGGCCGCCTTCGGCGCACGGTGTACGCGCGAGCTCGTCCTCGGCGAGGACCCCAGCATCGACCTTTCGGCCTGTGACCCGCTGCGCTTTGCGCGCTAGAGCCGAAGTACAGACAGCTATATCAAGACAGGTAAAAGGAACACGATGACAATCACCTACAACGGGCAGAAGATGGATACCACCGCAGCAACAGTGGCAGCACTGATTGCCGAGGTCAATGCACCAGAAGCGGGCACTGCGGTGGCCATAAATGGCGCGGTGGTTCCGCGCTCGGCGTGGGAAGACACCCGCCTCGAAGAAAGCGCGGTCATCGATGTTCTTACTGCAATCCAGGGAGGCTAGTAAAGTGCTGACAATCGCGGATAAGAGCTTTGAATCCCGGCTCATCATGGGCACAGGAGGCGCAAGCAGCCAGGACGCGCTGGAAAAAGCGCTGGTAGCCTCCGGCACGCAGCTGACCACCGTGGCGATGCGCCGCCACAGCGCGCAGGCAGGTGGCGAGAGCGTCTTTGACTTGCTGCGCCGGCTTAACATCGAGCCGCTGCCGAATACCGCGGGCTGCCGCACCGCGCGCGATGCCGTGCTCACGGCGCAGCTGGCACTCGAGGCGCTAGGCACCAATTGGGTCAAGGTAGAAGTCATCGCGGATGAACACACGCTGCTTCCCGATGTCGTAGAAACCATCGACGCCACCGAGCTCCTCGTGGCAGAGGGGTTTACGGTCTTGGCCTATACCAGCGATGACCCAGTGGCGGCGCTGCGCTTGGAGGATGCGGGCGCTTCCGCCGTGATGCCGCTGGGCGCGCCGATCGGCACGGGGCTGGGTATCTTAAATCCCCACAACATCGAGCTCATCGCCGCGCGCGCCAGTGTGCCCGTGCTTGTCGACGCCGGCATCGGCACCGCCTCCGACGCCGCCCTCGCGATGGAGCTAGGCTGTGACGGGGTTCTGCTGGCCAGCGCTATCAACCGCTGCCAAGACCCCGTGGCCATGGCCCACGCTATGCGTCATGCGGTGGCCGCCGGGCACTATGCCCGCCAAGCAGGACGCATCCCGCGCCGCGAGCATGCCCAAGCCTCCTCAACCTTTGAAGGCCTTGCCAGCTGGGCCGATGAGGTGCTCTAGTGGGCCTTAGCGAACTCGAGTCTGCCCGCACCGCACGCCAACAGGTGCTAATCGGACAGGATGCGCAGGTTGCGCTTAACCGCGCGCACGTGCTCATCGTGGGCGCGGGCGGATTGGGCTGCCCGGTCCTGCAGCAGCTGGCCGCCGCGGGTATCGGGCACATTACGCTCATCGACGATGACGAGGTAGCGCTGAGCAATATCCACCGCCAGGTGCTCTTCGGCGTGGATGACGTGGGCCAGCCCAAGGCCGCGGTCGCCGCCCGGCGCGCCCGCGAGCTACAGCCAGAGATACACATCGAGGCGAAAGTCGCCCGATTTAGCGCAGACAATGCACTGCATCTGTGTCAGGACACAGACCTCATCATCGACGGCACAGATACCTTCGACACGAAGTACCTCATCGCCGACGCCTGCGAGGCAACCTCGACTCCGCTGGTCTGGGGCACCGTCTTGGGTTTTCGCGGCGACGTAGCACTATGGCATTCAGGCACTGAGACCCCGGATGGCCGCGGCTGCGGTTTGCGCGACCTCTTCCCTGCCGCTCCCACTGCCGATACCCTTCCCGATTGCGCCAGCGCCGGTGTTCTGGGAGCTACCACCTCCGTCATCGGCGGGCTGATGGCCACCGCCGCGATTGGCTGGTTCACCGGAATCGACACCACCGTGGGCCAGGTATCCAGCTACACCGCGTACCCAGCTAGTCTGCGCAGCTTCCGCGTCAGCGCCGATCCCGGGCGCGCACTATGCACCTCACTGGGAGCTCATGCCGAGCTCAATTCCAACGCCAGCGTTGCTGCTAGCGCCAGCGTTGCTGCTAGCGCTGGCGTTGCTGCTAGCGCTGGCGAAGCTGCGGAGTCTTTCCTCGACATCCGCGACCCGTCCGCACTGCTTTATAGCTCGCTGCCGGCGAACTTGCGCCAGCGCGCTTTGCCTTTTCACACGATTGCCGCAGGCACCGCTGGCGATGAGATGGTGCGCGAGGCGCTGGGCTTCTTAGATGCTCCGGCTGGCGGCACCGTCTGGGTAATTTGTAATTCTGGCAGCCGCAGCGCCGGGTTCGCGCTGCGCTATGGCGAGCTCGCCGCAGGGCTTGGACTGCGGCTGCGCAGCTACCCCGGCGGCGCGGAGCGCCTACACCGGGAGCTTGGTTAGCTCGCGCACGCCGCTTAAGCCGTGGCCGCTGTCATGACCTTGTGCTCGTCCAATAGGCGCGCGGTACCGTGGTGGCGTGCGCGGAAGATGAGGTAGCTGGCGGCTACTGCCAAGACGGTGACGCTGAGCAAGACTACGATGCCGCCGGCGAAGGTGCCGTCATGAATGCCATCGGTGGCGCGGGTGAAGGCATTCTTGGCATAGGTCATCGGGTGCAAAGGATGCAGCAAACGCAGCGGTGCCGGGATGGCCGCCGTGGGCCACACGCCGCCGAAGACCATGACGCCCATGGCAAAAACGCCGACCGCGAAGATGGCGCCAATCCTGCGCCCGAAGGTCACCAGCAGCAGCTGGTAGGTGGCAGCACCCACCATCGCGATTGCTGCGAGCACTCCCAGCATCATCGGCCAGCTTGCCGGGTGCCAGCCCATAAGCGTGGACATCAGCGCCATACCCAGCAACAACAAGAAGTTGATGCCGCTAACCAGCGCGAATGCGGGCAAAATGCCACGCAGATAATAAGGCAGGGTCATAGCGAGCAGCAGCATGGCTAGGAAGCCAAAGACGAGCACCAGAAGCATCGAGACGCCGCCCGTGATTTCCTTCTTGGTTGGGTCGACGGCACTAACGCCGGTCTGCACCGGATGGACGTTGGATTCAGTGAAGTTGATCGGCACCGCCATATTCTGTGCGGTCACATCCGGCTGGGTAATACGCGGGGCCTTCTCAGCGCCCTCGCCCAGCTTCGTGGCGAGCTGACCCGAACCATCCTTGAGCCTATCGATGCCGTCTTTCAATTGGGCACCGCCACTCTTCAACTGACCGGTACCATCCTTGAGGCTCGTGGTGCCCTCTGCCAGGCGTCCCGCGCCTTCATTCAGCTGCACGGCACCGGTCGATAGCTTGCCCACGCCACTTTTCAGCTGGCCGGTTCCCTCCGCCAGCTGATGCGTGCCCTGGTTGAGCTTGAGCATGCCACCTAGGTACTCGGAATTCGGGTCGGACAAGTTGTAATTCAACTGCTTCGTACCATCACGCAGCTTCTCCAGCTGGGAGACCATGTTGCTGCTATTTGCCGGATCCAGCTTCGTCAGCAAAGCGGAAAGCTGGTCTGCCTGGTCCGTCATTCCCATTCCGCGCAGCATGTCCACCAAGCCGATGAGGCTCGGCACCACTGACTGTGCTTGCTGCAGGAGTGGGATGAGCATGCCGGTCAGCTGGCCGACGCCGCCTTCAATTTGGCTGGCGCCTTCGCCAAGCTTGCCCGTGCCCTCCAGCAACTTATCGGAGCCCGTCGCCAGCTTATTCGCGCCGTCGTCAAGCCGGCCCGCGCCCATGGAAAGCTCGCTTACGCCCTGGACTAGCCGGCCAGTGCCATCGTGCAGCTGCCCCGCACCGTTGTTGAGCTCGCCCGCTCCGGCATCCAGCTTGTCGATGCCGGTCACAGCCTTCTCGCCGCCAGCCTGCAGCTTGCCCACGCCCTCGTCAAGACGGCTTGCGCCTGCGGCTGCGGCACCGATGCCATCGCTGAGCTTGACCATGCCCTCGATGACTTGATCCGCATACTTTTTGGAAATCGCGTTCTCAACGCTGGTCTGCACCTGCGGAACCAGGCTCGAAGAAATCACCGAGCCATTCGTTCCGTAATAGTCGTTGCTGGCGAAGTGGATCTGCGGTTTGACCGGCTTATCGCTGATGATGGTGACCGCTTGCTCCGAGAAATCCTTTGGGATGGTCACCACCATCAGGTACTTGCCCTTTAACAACCCATCGTTTGCCTCCTGGGCGTTCATCTCGGAGAAGTTCAGGTAGTCAGTTTCCAGGAGGCCTTCTACTACTTGATCGCCGTAGTTGACGTATTTGCCCTGCTTTTCCACGCCTGCGTCCTCGTTGACCACCGCCAGGTCAATCTGCCGCATGTACTTGGAAGGGTCCCACATCGCCCACATCATCGTGGCTGCGAGGATGACTGGCGCTACCAGCAGGAAAACAATCAGCACCCGCGAGAGTGTGCTCCGCGGGCGCCAGTCCAGGATGCGATGCCACCCTTCCGCTTCCGTTTCTTGCACGGCATGGGCAGCCGGCTGCGTGGCGTGGAACGGTGTTTGTTTCTGATGCAAGGCGAAAATCTCCCTCATGAAGGCATGGTGACTGCAGCCACCCTTTTGTTTGTTTCGCCAAACTTATCATTAACTCGCCGCACTGCACTAACGCGCCACGAAGCAACATTTAATAGATTTTATTTGCCGAAGCCGGCCTTCTTCAGTGCATCCGCCATGGAGCCGCCGGCGGGACGTCCACCGGAATTGCCGCGGCCGCCACGCGCTCCACGGCCACCTTTGGCGCCTTTGCCAGTGTTGCCACCACGCTTGCCGCCACCCTGGCGTTGTGCAGGCTGGCCGGGCTCGTCATCCAAGCGGAGCGAGAGGCCGATGCGCTGACGCTGCACGTCAACCTCCATGACCTTAACCTTTACTACCTGCCCGGAGCGCACGACCTCGTGCGGATCGGAGATGAACTTATTGCTCATCGCGGAGACGTGTACCAGACCATCCTGGTGCACTCCGACGTCCACGAAGGCGCCGAAGGCCGCAACGTTGGTGACGGTCCCCTCCAAAATCATGCCCGGTACCAGGTCTGAGACTTTGTCCACTCCTTCCTTGAAAGTAGCGGTCTTGAACTCAGGGCGCGGATCGCGGCCTGGCTTATCCAGCTCAGCGATGATGTCCGTGACGGTGGGGACACCGAAAGTATCGTCAGCGAAGTCTGCCGGCTGCAGTTTCTGCAGCACTCTGGAGTTACCGATAAGTTCAGCCACACCGAGCCCCGTGGACTCCGCGATACGCGCCACCACCGGGTAGGCCTCAGGGTGAACTGCCGAGCTATCGAGCGGATCGGTTCCGCCATTGATGCGCAAGAAGCCTGCTGCCTGCTCGAAGGCCTTTGGCCCCAAGCGCGGAACCTTCTTGAGTTCCTTGCGGGATGCGAAGGAACCGTTCTCATCACGGTAGGCCACGATGTTGGTGGCGATGGTGGCGTTTACACCTGCGACGCGCTCTAGCAGCGGCACGGAAGCAGTATTCAGGTCCACGCCCACACCGTTCACGGCGTCCTCAACCACGCCATCGAGGGTGCGAGCGAGTGCGGTCTGGTTAACATCATGCTGATACTGGCCAACGCCGATGGCCTTCGGATCGATCTTTACCAGTTCAGCCAGGGGATCCTGGAGACGGCGAGCGATGGAGACCGCACCACGCAGGGAGACGTCCATGTCTGGGAACTCCTCCGCCGCCAACTGGGAGGCCGAGTACACCGAAGCGCCGGACTCGGAGACAACGACCGGAGTTGGACGCTGACCGCCGGCTTGCTTGAGCATGTCAGCGATCTCGTTGGCCAGCTTCTCCGTCTCACGGGAAGCGGTGCCGTTGCCGATGGCCATGAGGTCCACAGAGTGCTTCGCGCACAACGTTGCCAAGGTGCTAACAGCTTGGGACCACTGGTTCTGTGGCTGGTGCGGATAGACAATCGCAGTGTCGAGCACCTTGCCGGTGGAATCAACTACAGCGCACTTCACGCCATTGCGGTAGCCCGGATCCAAGCCAATGGTGGCGCGCTGGCCAGCCGGCGCGGCAAGGAGAACGTCCCGCAGGTTGGTGGCAAAGACCTTCAAGGCGCCCTCTTCGGCGATCTCCTTCAGGCGCATGCGCACATCAAGGCCAGAAGAGATGTAGAGCTTGGTGCGCCAGCCCCAATGCACGGCGTCGGAAAGCCACTTGGAATCCTTAACCGCAAGATCAAAACGCTCGGCAATCATGCCCTCATAGACTTCGTCTTCACCGGCATCCAAGTTGAGCTGGAGAACGCCCTCGTTTTCACCACGCAGCAAGGCCAAAATCCGGTGCGAAGGCAGCTGATCAAAAGGCTCAGAGAACTCGAAGTAGTCCTTAAACTTTGCGCCCTCAGCTTCTTTTCCGGCCACCACACTGGCCCCCATGGTGCCCTGGCTAAACATGCGCTCGCGCACGTCACCCACAAGGTCGGCGTCGAGTGCAAAGCGATCGATGATGATGGAACGCGCGCCCTCGAGAGCCTTCTTGGTGTCTTCAAATCCTTCAGTCAGGAACTGCCCCGCCATCTCTTCTGGATTGGCCGTGGGGTTCTCAATGAGCTTGTCCGTCAACTCTTCCAGGCCGGCCTCGCGAGCGATGTCGGCCTTGGTCTTGCGGCGCTTCTTGTATGGCAGGTACAGGTCTTCCAAACGCGCCTTGGTCTCGCACGCGAGAATCTGTGCACGCAGCTCGTCAGTGAGCTTTCCTTGCTCATCGATAGCCGCCAAAATTGCCTCTTTGCGCTCTTCCAATTCGCGCAGGTACGTCGCGCGCTCCTCAATGGTGCGCAACTGCGAATCATCCAAACCACCAGTGGCTTCTTTGCGGTAACGTGCGATGAATGGGACGGTGTTTCCCTCCGCCAGAAGCGTCAAAGCAGTCTCAACCTGAGACTCCTTTACACCAATCTCTGCGGCAATGGTAGCTGCAATCTTCAAAAGAAATCCTCACCTTTGTGGCTGATTTTCTGGACTCAACAAAGGTACCGCACTGCCCTTTCATCCCAGCGATGAGCGCTCCAACTCCTCAATTACTTTCCCCTCATGCAGTAACGCCCCAACACATTCGTGTCGGGGCGACTCGTTCAGGAAGCGCAACGCTTTGATGTGCTCGCGGGGTGCTAGTAGATGAGAACTGCTGCGTTGTCGCCTCCAGAACAGCGGACAGAGGAGGACGTGCCGGAGCAGTACATGTAGTAGTTGCCGCCGGTAACCGGAGAATAAACCTTCAGCGTTGCGTTCGGGGAGCCGGTCGCGGCGTAGTTGCTTACAAAGGATGAATAAACATTTGCTGCAAAGCTTTGCGAGGTGTTGCCGGTGAGCGCTCGATAGCTGGTGTATCCAGAGGAGTAGGACGGAGCTTGTGCAACGCGCTGAGCGGGTACGACAGGTTCTGGCGCCTGCACGGTCACGGTAGCCGGGCGCTGCTCAGTGACAGTTACTGGAGCGACGTCCTGTGCAGAGGAGACAGGCACTGGGGAGGCCGCACCAGCAGCAGCATCAGAGCCGCCGCTTTTGCCCATGAACGCCATGACGCCCGCCACGATTGCAGCTAGGCAAAGAGCAACGATGGCCGTAATAGCCACTGCCAAGCCGGCTGAAATCCCGCCGCGCTGCTCTGTGGGTGCCAGGTAGTTATCTGCCGGATAGGTGAAACCAGCGCCGTTGTTGGCCTGAGGGAAATTGTTGGGGATGGACATGCGGTGCACCTGCCTTGTATCGAGTAAAGAGAGAAGGAAGTAAGGAAACTTCCTTTTGATGACTTCACAATAAGACAGGTACTACCAGCGACGATTGATTTCGGGGAACATTCCCCTTTCCGCAGCTCACAAGATGGCTCGGCCTAAAGATTTATGATTGCCACGCGCAGGCGGTGCCCAACCCGAACTCAGTGTGACCGATCTCGGAGGTGCCGTACCACAGAATGTGTGGTGGCAGGCAGTCCACCACTGCCGCGGTCACCTTGGTCAGCGGCAACGTTGAGGTTCCATTGACGATGACGCGCCAGACATTCTCACTAACCGGCGCGGAGCCATGCCTGTCCATGTACTCGTTGACGAGCACATTATCCGGCTCGCAAGTGAAAGAGACGACCTCAGCGCTAATATTCGCTGGCTCATAACCGTTTGCAGCCAGCTGTTCTGGCATGCCGTCGAGAATCTCGTTCCACTCTTTTTCCGTCATCAAAACTGACAGGTCAGTACTAACTTCCATTACGAAGACTCTCCAGGAACTTCTTGTCTTTCTTATCCAGCTCAACTTTTTCGAGCAGTTCCGGACGGCGTTCCAGCGTACGTTTTAGCGACTGTTGCCGGCGCCATTCATCCACCCGCGCGTGGTTTCCAGAGGTCAGCACCTCAGGCACGGCCAGCCCACGCCACTCGCGTGGTTTGGTGTAGCTCGGGCCCTCGAGCAAACCATCGGAGAATGAATCTTCCTCATGAGAGCGCTTATTGCCGAGCACGCCTGGGATGAGGCGCACGATGGCCTCAGCAATAACCAGCACCGCCACCTCCCCGCCGATGAGCACGTAGTCCCCGATGGAGACTCCTCGCACGCGGTAGCGCTGCGCTGCATCGTCAATGACACGCTGGTCGATGCCCTCGTAGCGGCCACAGGCAAAGACGATGTGTTCCTCGTTGGACCACTCGCGCGCGTCTGCTTGGCTAAAAGGTTTACCCGCGGGGGTCGGCACGATCAGCAGCGGCAAGGACGGATCCTCAGCAACGCCGTCCTCCCCTACCGACCGCTCGTAGCCGATGGCCTCCACGCCCTCGACGTCGTCGTGGCGCGGCCTATTGAGGTGCGGAAGGGAGGATTCCAGGTCCGTGGTGCGCGCGGCACCACTGGCGACGTCGTCAAGCGCAGGGCCCCAAACTTCCGGTTTCATGACCATGCCTGGGCCGCCACCAAAGGGGGAATCGTCCACAGATTTGTGGACATCCGTAGCCCAGGCACGCAGATCGTGGACGCCTACAGATAGCTTGCCCTGCTCGATGGCCTTGCCCAGCAGAGCATGACGCAGCGGGTCCAAGTACGCGGGGAAAATCGTAATGACATCGAGCCTCACAGGTCCAACAATCCTTCCGGTGGAGTGATGGTGCAGGTGCCTTCGTCGAGATCGACCTCGGGAACGATTTCTTCAACGAAGGGAATCAAGGCTTCCTTGCCAGATTCCAATCGCACCTCCAGTAAGGACTGGGTTGGCCCATGGGTAAGCCCGGTGACCTCGCCGATGTCGTTGCCATCATGGATGACGCGCAAGCCTTCCAACTCATGGTCGTAGAAACCGTCATCGTCAGGGTCATCGAGCGGCGGGGCGAAGAACTGTGTGCCGCGGAGCGAATCTGCCGCGGTGCGGTCCTTTATCTCTTCAAAGGTGATGAGAAGGCGCCCCTTGTGCACGCGAACTGCCTTGATGGTGAGTTCGTGTTCCTTCTTTCCTTGGCGGCCATGGAGCACCTCGCCCACCGCGAAGCGGATTTCGGGCTCGTCGGTGGTGGCTTCGACGCTCAGCTCGCCTTTGATTCCGTGCGATTTGATGACACGGCCGATCATTAGTTCCATTTGCTCAACTTTAATCGCTTCCAACTGACGGCACGAACTACGATATTTTATACGATTTTAGACTTATTAAATCCGATATTTTTGGGTAACGTTGAGAATGAAACCACCGCTTTTAGATAAAGGAGAAGCCCATGGCAGAGCTTCCAATCAATGACGTAACCACCTTCGGTAATGCCAGCCATCGCGGCAAGAAAATGCTCAATCTGGACCTCCTGGCGGAGGCGCCAGAACCAAACGCGCAGCGCCCGCGCCCGGCCGTCAAACGCGTGTTGAGCGCCGATGGCGGCAACCTCATCCTATTCACCTTTAACGCGGGCCAAAGTTTGCCGGACCATAAGGCCGCACATCCGATTACCGTGCAAACGTTGCGCGGAGAAGTCTTGTTTACGTGTGGAGGCAAAGAAGTCCCCCTCCGGCCAGGCCAGATCATCCACCTGCCAGCCTATGTTCCACACCGGGTTGACGCGGTGGAATCGGATGGCGATTCACCGGCAATTATGCTGCTCACAATGTTGACAGGAGAAACAATAGCCAGCGCTTAAAACGGTGATAGCAAAGGGGCGCCTGTTACCGTTCCCCTTTACGGGAGGTAACAGGCGCCCTTTAGAAGATCTAGTTACGCAAAAGCGCAGCGAGATTACTCTGCGGACTCCTCAGAAGCCTCAGCGGACTCTGCAGCAGCAGCCTCAGCAGCAGCAGCTTCTTCTGCAGCCTTCTCAGCAGCAGCCTTAGCCTCTGCCTCTTCCTTGGCCTTCTTCTTCTTTTCGGTGATGGCCTCGATGGATGGGCCGTTGTTAGCCTCAGCCAGTGCAGCGTTGAACAGCTCCAGCTTGGAAGGCTTCGGCTCAGCAACCTTCAGGGTGCCCTCAGCACCTGGAAGGCCCTTGAACTTCTGCCAGTCACCGGTGACCTTCAGCAGCGCGAGAACCGGCTCGGTCGGCTGTGCGCCAACGCCCAGCCAGTACTGTGCGCGCTCGGAATCGATCTGGATGAGGGAAGGCTCCTGCTTCGGCTGGTAGATGCCGATGTTCTCGATAGCCTTGCCGGAGCGGCGGGTGCGTGCATCAGCGATGATGACGCGGTACTCAGCGTTGCGGATCTTACCGATACGCTGCAGCTTGATCTTTACGGCCATGATTGGCTCCTTTTCTAGTCACCGGGCAGTTCAGACACGCACAACCTGATAGCGGTGCGCCGGTTCAGCCCTTGGATTTACCCTGCGCGTGACATGCCGGCCGTCCGTAGGCGGTACCGGCGTTACGCAGAATTTTAAGTTTGAGGTGCAGTCCGCACGTGTGCATACTTTTCTCCAAAAGAAGCACGCGACAGACAACCTAAACGATTCTAGCGTCATGCGAATGAAAAAAGAAATCTGCACAACGGCCCAAGCAACTGCTGCCTCTAAGTAGCCGCGCCGTTATGCCCTTGGGCGCACAACAGAGTAATCTGTTTGACGCTAACCAATGACCCTTTCAGGCCTTACCTTAAGCGATTGAGCACTGCGCCCTCCTCTAGGGCGGTCCCACACAAGAGTATTCAAAATATTTTTGCAGTTGCCCGGCCTGCTGAGAGAGAATATGACTGAAGATTCGCCACGCAGCTTCCGCTACCGCTACGACCTAGACGGTCTTCGCGGCATCGCTATCGCACTCGTGGTTATTTATCACGTATTCGTCGGGCGAGTGTCCGGCGGCGTCGATGTCTTCTTGCTGCTTTCTGGCTACTTCTTTTTGGGCTCGCAGCTTCGCTATGCCGCCAAGCCAAATGCATCCCTGAATCCATGGTGGCCGATTTGGCGCACGCTCAGGCGCCTCGTACCAAGCCTCGTTCTAGTTATCGGCGCCACCTGTTTCTTGGTACGCACTTTCACGCCGGAACTCATGCGCACCGAGCTGGCTCAGCAAATTACAGCCACGATGCTCTACTTCCAGAACTGGGAACTAGCGAGGCAAAACGCGGATTACACGGCCGCCTCTGCAAGCACCTCGCCACTGCAGCACATGTGGTCAATGGCTGTGCAGGGCCAGTTCTACATCATGGGCATCGTTTTCGCGCTGATTCTCGCGGCCATCATGAAACTGCGCCCAGCTGAGGACCCTAAGCGTCTCAAGCAGGTGCGCTTCCCCACTGTCAATCAAATCGCTGGCCCCATTCTTATCGTCGCTACGATCGCATCCTTTGCCTATGCATCTCGGGAGGGGCTGTACGGTTCGCCCGCTAACTACTACTCCACGTGGTCCCGCGCATGGGAGTTAACGCTCGGCGCCGTTCTCGCGATTTACGGCTCGAAGTGGAATATCCCGACTCGATTCTCCAATTTCTTCACCGGGCTCGGCCTCGTATGCTTGGTTTTTACCGGCGCCGTTATCGCCGAGACCACCGCTTACCCGGGACCGCTTTC
Organism: Corynebacterium sp. HMSC05D08; assembly: GCF_001807215.1. NCBI lineage: Bacteria > Bacillati > Actinomycetota > Actinomycetes > Mycobacteriales > Corynebacteriaceae > Corynebacterium > Corynebacterium sp. HMSC05D08. The sequence goes on from NZ_KV788340.1 coordinate 159,624, forward strand.
CTTGCTTCCGCTCGGCGGCGCTGTCCTAATTATCTTGGGAGGCGGCGGGTCTATTTCCCGCCACATGGCTTCCCCAAAGGCACGCTGGCTTGGCGACGTCGCGTACCCGCTCTACCTCTGGCACTGGCCACTGTTGATCCTGTCTACAAAGGCATTGGATTTAGAAACCCCGCCGTGGTGGCTGGGCATTATTATCATCGCAATTTCCTTGGTCCTCGCAGACCTCACGCACCGCTTCCTGGAAAAGCCTCTGCGCCAGGCTCGCAAGCGCCCGACCAAGGATGATCTTCCAGTCAACAGCGCTATTGCATCGATGAAGCACACCCCTGGTTCCTTGCGCGCTGTTGGTGGTGTGCTTATCAGCGCCTGTGTAGCTGGCCTGCTATTAATCCAACCAATGTGGATGAGCACCATTTACTCAGAGAATGCGGAAAACCTCGATCCAAAGCTGTACCCAGGCGCAGCCGCATTTGCCATGAACGCTGACACCCCGAAGGGCGTGGAGTTTAAGCCAGACCCTATTTTGGTCGGCGGCATTATGCCTCCAACTGCTGTGGCCTTCTGTTTCATCGGCCAAGACATGCCTGCGGATTACTTGCCTAGCGCACGCCTCGACGGCACACCTTGCACATTCGGTGACCGTGAAGCAAAGACTGAAGTCTATGTGGTTGGCGGTTCTCACGCAGAGCAGTGGATAGCTGGCCTTGACCGCCTAGGCCGCGAAATGCACTTCAAGATTGTCCCGATGCTGCGACAGGACTGTCCGATTGAGCTTGGCGACGACCTTACAGTCACCCCTGAGTGCAATAAGTGGGGCGAGATGGTCACTGACCGCATCGTCGACGCCAAGCCGGCCCTGGTCATTTCCAACACCACCCGCCCTTCGGGCCCGCTTGGTCAAGGTCCGGACTACGTCCCAGCCGGATACATCGAATTCTGGAACCGCTTGGCTGAGGAGAAGATACCTTTCCTCGGTCTGCGTGATAACCCCTGGGGCTTCGATGACGCCGGTAAAGGCCGCGAGTTTGATGAATGCTACGTAGCTACCGAAGACATTGAAGGTTGCGGCATGACTTTTGACGAGGTTTACGCCCCTGTTGATCCAGGCGCCGAGATCTTGTCTGAGTATGACAACATGATTTCCCTGGACACCTCTTCTTGGTTCTGTGACAAGGACGGCGCTTGCCCCGTTGTCATCGGAAATACCATGGTGTACCGCGATATGCACCACATCAGCAATGCTTTTGCCGAGTCCGCAGCCCCCATGCTGCGCAAGGCTATCGCTCCCTTCCTCGAAGGCAAGAAGCAAAAGCAGGACCCGCCTGAATCCCCATCATCAACTCCGAAGCCCACGCCGCAGTCTTCGACGCCGAAAACTGTGTCCCCTACTTCGGAAGCGCCTCAGCCGGTTCCCTACCCTTATTACTTCGACAACGACGCCGTCTAAGTTAGCTGCTTTTAACGTGGGTGGCGGCGTCAAGCTTGTCCTTCTGCCTTTCCCATGCAAGCGGAACATAAGCACACGTGGGATCGGAGGCCAAAGGATCGCCCGTCATCGCGAATGCGGTCGAGCGCGAGCCGCCACAGACGCTTGCATACTCACACACCGCGCACTTGCCCGACCACTGGGCAGGATCGCGCAGTTTCTTAAACACCGGCGAATTGGCATAGATATCCGGCAGAGTTTGCTCCTTGACGTTGCCGCAATGCATGGGCAAGAAGCCGTTTGGGTAGACGTCGCCCAGGTGATCAATGAAGACGAACCCGGAGCCAGCGTTGATGGCCATCGGCGGGCGGGGGCGGCGCGTATGTGAGGCATCCGCGGGCCTGAGAACTCGCTCGGTTTCCTCGGTGAGGTACTTATAGAGCTCGCCGCCCTCGTATTCGCTCCCCCGCTGGGCTTCGATGACGATGCGTCGATACTGCGGGCCTTCGGTGGTCTTGATGGCGACGCGATTGGAGACGTCGTGCAGCCAATGCATGGCGTCCTCGCGCTCGAGCGGCGTCAGCGCTTCCAAACCAGTGCCACGGCCGGTGGGAACGAGGAAGAACACGCTCCACAGCTTCGCGCCCATTGCGATAACGCGCTTGAGCAGCTGAGGTGCTTCCCTGACGTTGTTCTTGGTGATGGTGGAGTTAATCTGCAGACGATAGCCTACGTCCGTGACTACTTCAGCCATCTTGATAGTTTGGTCGAAAATGCCCGAAAATCCGCGAAAATAGTCGTGGGTGTCCGCGGTAGCACCATCAAGGGAAAGAGACAATGCGCAACCGCCAGCGGCGCGCAGCCCTTCCAGGCGCTCACGCGTGAGACGCGGTGTCACCGACGGCGACAGCGACACGTTCAGTCCGAGGGAGGTGCCGTATTCGGTGAGCTCTTCGAGGTCGCCGCGTTCAAAAGGGTCGCCGCCGGTGAGCACCACGATGGGGCGCGGTTTGTCATAGCTCGCGATGGAGTCCAGTAGCGCCTTGCCCTGTTCCGTGGTCAGCTGTCCAGGCGCTGGCTCGTGCTGCGCATCGGCGCGGCAGTGCTGACATACCAGCTGGCAGGCGCGTGTTACCTCCCAAATGGCGATGAAGGGCTTCGCGTTGATGTCATGGTGGACTTGGCGGAAAACTGGGGTGGGCTTCATGGCGCGTTCGGTGACCTTTGGACTCGGAAGTTCTTAAATCCAACTTTAGCCGTAGAAAATCTAGGGAGCCAAACCGGCGAAGACAAAAAAGGGGCGGACACGCAACGCGCATCCGCCCCCTCGTGGTGGGAATCTATTTACTTCTTGCCCTGCCCAAAGTCGAGGTTGTTGAGATCGATGTTTTCCATTCCCTTGGGCATCTTCGGCATGCCCGGCATTCCTGGCATTCCACCGCCGCCCATCTGGCTCTGCAGCTTCTGCAGTTCCTCCATGGACGGCATTCCACCAGGCATTCCCGGCATACCTCCTGGCATGCCCGGCATGCCGCCGCGTGGACGATTCTTGGCAGGCTTGCGCTTGCCGTTCTTGCCCTTGCGGCCCTTGGCCTTCTTCTTGGTCGCAGAACGGCCCATGCCTGGGCCCATGCCGAACTGGCCAGCCATCTTGGACATCATCTTCTTGGCTTCGTTGAAGCGCTCGATGAGCTGGTTGACCTCAGAGACCGAAACGCCGGAACCGTTCGCAATACGCTTGCGGCGGGAGGCGTTGAGGATCTTCGGATTCTCACGCTCTTGCGGGGTCATGCCGCGAATGATGGCCTGGATGCGGTCGAGCTGCTTCTCATCGACCATCTCTGCCATCTGGTTCATCTGCTTGCCGCCCGGCATCATCTTCAACAGGTTGCCGATTGGGCCCATGCGGCGGATCATCAGCATCTGATCCAGGAAGTCATTCAGGGTAAGCTCACCGGTGCCAAGCTTGGCGGCAGCTTCTTCAGCCTTCTGGTGGTCGAGAGTGGCCTCAGCCTGCTCGATGAGCGAGAGCAAGTCACCCATACCCAGGATGCGCGAAGCCATGCGCTCAGGGTGGAAGACGTCAAAGTCCTGGAGTTTCTCGCCCGTGGAGGCGAACATGATGGGCTTACCCGTGACCTCACGGATAGACAGCGCCGCACCACCGCGGGCGTCGCCGTCGAGCTTGGTCAGGACCACGCCGGTGAAGTCGACGCCGTCGCGGAAGGCCTCGGCGGTCTGGACTGCGTCTTGACCAATCATGGAGTCGATGACGAAGAGGACTTCATCTGGGTTCACGGCGTCGCGAATGTTGCGTGCCTGAGTCATCAGGGTCTCATCAATACCGAGGCGGCCCGCGGTATCGATGATCACGATGTCGTGCTGGGAGCGCTTGGCTTCCTCAATACCCGCCTGGGCGACGGCGACTGGGTCACCGTGGGAGGTGCCCATCTCGTGCTCATGGGATTCGATGGAGGTACCCGGGTCCGGAGCAAAGACTGCGACCTCCGCGCGCTCGCCGACGATCTGGAGCTGCTGGACCGCGCCTGGACGCTGCAAGTCACAAGCCACCAGCATTGGGGTGTGGCCCTGCTTGGACAGGTGCTTGGCCAGCTTGCCGGCGAGGGTGGTCTTACCAGCACCCTGCAGACCGGCCAGCATGATGACCGTAGGTGGGTTCTTGGCAAACTGCAAGCGGCGGGTCTCGCCACCGAGGATGTCAACGAGCTCCTCGTTGACGATCTTGATGACCTGCTGCGCCGGGTTCAGCGCCTCGGAGACCTCTGCGCCAGCGGCGCGCTCCTTGATGCGCTTGATGAAGGCACGGACGACGGTGAGCGAGACGTCGGCCTCCAGCAGCGCGAGACGAATCTCGCGGGCGGTGGCATTGATGTCGGCCTCGGTCAGCTTGCCCTTGCCACGCAGACCTGACAAGGCTGTTTGCAAGCGATCGGACAGTGACTCAAACACGAGTGAGTGCTCCCTCAGAATCTCGGGTAATTTTTAACTCCCCCAGCTTAGCCGCTCACAAGCGCTTGGGTCACATTACTGACCAATGTCGCGCGGGGGACGTCGCCAAGCGGCTTCGCGTGCAGGACCATCGTGGCGCCCGGAACATAGCTGGTGATCCACTCACAGTCCGGTAGCTTCGCCAGCACGTGCCCCAGCACACCGGTGCGCTCCACTGTGCGAACCTCGAACACCCCGCCGGTCCACATCGCAGTGGTCGGCGCCCCGTCAATCTCCGGTAGTACCGTGAATACGCCTGATTTATAAGACTGGATAAACCGCGCCTCGTCCGCCGCGGCATCGAAGCTCTCCGCCACGGTGCGCACATCGAACTCCGCGGCAAACCCCTCCCCTTGCGCATCCGAAACGCGCGCCATCCGCGAAGACACAATGGTCCAGCCCAGCGCCGCGATGAGCGCCAAAGGACGAACGACTTCGCGCTGGTATTTGCCCCGCCACGTCACGGTGAGCGTGCGCTCTTCATAGTCAGTGCTCAAAGCTATTTCCTCTTCGGCATAAACCACCGGTTTAGTGGGTGTGAGCGCTTCCAACTGGTCAAAAGCACGCTCGCTCAAGACCTTTATTCCGGACTCTAAACGCGGGTTCCATACATTAGGCCCTGTAGATTCGGCATCGGCTTTGGTCAAGACGAGGAGCAGGGACAGCGTGAGGTAGTCATAATGGACTGCCGCGAGCAGCTTATCGCGCGCCTCATCTGAGTGAGGATCCATTCGAGAAACCAGTTTGGCTAGCGTCGTGTGCTCAGCTACTAGGGTTTGCACTCGAGAGCGATCCGCCAAGTTTAATCGCATCTTAGCGGCAGCTTTGGCCACCATCTCCGCTCCGACGGCGGCATGGGGGCGGTCGTAGCCCTTGCCAATGTCGTGGTAGAGCGCCGCGAGCAGGAGAAGGTCTGGGCGGGCGACAGTGGTACGCACCTCGGCGCACCGCGCCACCGTCAGCATCGTGTGGTAGTCCACCGTGTGTGCGTGGCTCCGCTCGCGGGGCAGCATGCCACGAATATGAGCCCATTCGGGAACGAGCTTCTCCCACATCCCTACCCGATCTAATTCCTGAATCAGACGAGGTGTGTCTGTGGGGGAAGACAAGATGGTAAAAAAGGCGTCGGTAGTGGCAGCTTTCCACCTCTGCGGTAGCTCAGGCGATGCAGGCAACAACTTCCATACACCTGGTTCGATAGGGCGGTTGGTCCGCGCTGATGCCGCGGCCACGCGCAGCCCCAGGCCCGGATCATCGAGATCTGCATTACGGGCCAATGTGACGTAACCGCCACTATCCACAACACCGACATCCAGTGGTTTGCGGCTACCGAGGCGCTGGCGCCTGCCCACGACGCCCCGTGCTGTGGCCAATGCCCTCTCCATGGCCTTATCCACTGTCGACGCCGCCTTGACCACCGCAGCCGAAAGCTCGTAGCGGTCTACAAAGCCCAGCTCCTCCGCAATTTCGGCCGCAAACTCAGGGTCGAGCAGGTCGCGGTGCCGATGGGCGTGAACATGCAGCAGAGTGCGAACATCCAGCAGCAGGTCGCGCTCAGAATCCAAGCGCGGGGCATCTGCCAAGTTACCCAATGCCAAGGCCCTGATGAACTGAATATCGCGCAAGCCACCGCGGCCGTTCTTGATATCCGGGTTGGTCATCGTTGCCAGCGTTCCGGACCGCCGCCACCTCGCGATGGCAGTGTTGAGAAAAGAATCAAAATGCTTCTGCAGCAAAATCCGCCACTGGGAAATAATCTTGGCGCGCGCTTCGTCGACAAGCGCCTTGTTCCCCGCCACGTAGGACAGATCCAGTTGCGCGAAACCTGCCGCGGGATCGGCCCCAGCGATTTCCGCACACTCGGTGGGGGTGCGCAGGGCATAATCCAAGTGGTATTTAGCCTCCCAAATGGGGTACCAAATATCTGCCACCGCGTCCTCATCGACCTCCGTGCCATCGGCGTGAATGAGGAGGAAGTCGAGGTCGGAATACGGCGTCATCTCGCGGCGCGCAAAAGACCCTGTAGCTGCGAGGGCGGTCCCCTCTGGCAACTCCAGGGTCTTGGTTAATGCGAGCGCCGCTTCGTACGCTTGTGCGCGAAGCTGGGCGGCGTTGTGCATCTTAAACAGCAGCTTCGCCGCGCTCGCCGGTACGGACTCGGATGACGTCCTCGACTGGGGTTACCCAGATCTTGCCGTCGCCAATCTTGCCGGTGTAGGCGGCCTCCACGACGGCGTTAATAATCTCGTCGACGGACTCATCGGAGACCACGATCTCCAGCTTGACCTTCGGAACGAAGTCGGTAGCGTATTCGGCGCCACGGTAGACCTCGCTGTGGCCGCGCTGCTGGCCAAAGCCCTGGGTCTCGGTAACGGTAAGGCCATGAACCTCGAGCTGCTCCAGTGCTTCACGGATATCGGGCAGCGTAAAAGGCTTAACAACAGCGGTAATGAGTTTCATGTCTTACTCCTTGACTTCGGTACGCGGCGGGATAACGGGCGCAGTGCCCAACGTGGAAGTGTTTCCCTGCCCGTTAATAGTAGCGCCCATGCGCCCACGGGAGGAGTCAGCACCACTGCTTAGGTCATAAGCGGACTCACGGTGCTGCGCAACATCGATTCCGCCAGACTCGTCTTCTGCATCAATTCGCCAACCAATGGTCGTCTTGATAAGCAAGGCAATGAGATAGGTGCCAATAGCAGAGACAGCCATGGCTACCACCGCGATGACAGCCTGGACAGCCAACAACTTGAGGCCGTAGACGACGTCGCCGGTAAAGACGCCAGATCCGTCAGCAACCAGCGCCAAGCCTACGGTTCCCCACAGGCCAGCAATGAGGTGCACGCCGACAACGTCGAGGGAGTCGTCGTAGCCAAACTTGTATTTCAGGCTCACGCCGAGGCACGCTGGGACTCCGCCGACAGCACCGAGGAAAATCGAGGTCAATGGGGTCAGCGCTCCAGCGGCCGGAGTGATGGCCACGAGCCCGGCGACGACGCCCGACGCCGCACCGAGAGAGGTGGCGGCTTTGTAGCGAACTGCTTCCGTAGCCATCCAACCGAGCATCGCGGCCGCGGCGGCCACGGTGGTGTTGAGCCACGCCAGGCCCGCCACACCGTCAGCGGCGAAGGCGGATCCACCGTTGAAGCCGAACCATCCGAACCACAGGAGCGCGGCGCCGAGCATCACCATGGGCAGGCTGTGCGGACGCGCGAGCTTGCCTGGGAAGCCCGCACGCTTGCCGACGACCAGCGCTAGGACCAATGCAGCCGTGCCAGCGGAGATATGGACCACGGTGCCGCCTGCGAAGTCAATCGGCGCAACGGTGGCTCGACCGTCGGTGGTGCCGAAGATCCACGAGGAAACGGAAGCCTCGGCGTGGGACAGGATGCCGCCGCCCCAGACCATGTGTGCCAGCGGGAAGTAGACGATGGTGGTCCACAGGCCAGCAAACAAGAGCCACGCGGAGAACTTCACACGGCCAGCCAGCGCGCCAGAGATGAGAGCGGTGGAGATGATGGTGAAGGTGACTTGGAAGGCAATGTCGATGACGTTCGGGTAGCCAGAGGCGCCCTCGACGTAGTTGCCCGCGTCGTCTACGATTTGGCCGCTGAGACCGAAGAATTGGAAAGGGCTGCCGAAGAGTCCAGCGACGGACTGGGAGCCGTAGGACATGGACCAGCCCCACAAGACGTAGATGACGGGGACCACGGCCATGACTCCGAAAGACATCATCATCATGTTGAGCACTTGGCGACGCCCCGACATTCCGCCGTAGAAGAGCGCCAAGCCTGGGGTCATAAGGAGAACCAGGGAGGCACTGACCAGCATCCACGAGGAGTTGCCGGAAGCGGCAATTACTTGATCTGTCGTCATCTTCCACACCTTTTCTATAGATCGATAGATACCCAAATGCGGTTACCTGTCGATCTATAGAAAAGGCAAGAGGTCAGTTAGAACTCGTCTTCGTCGGCCTCGACAGTGCGCAGTTCTTTATGGACACGGCGTGCGTACTTCACGTCCGTGACGGTGACTCCATAAATCGAACGGCCCATGTAGAACGAGCCCACGGAGCCGATAATCCAGACACCGAAGCACGCGATGAGCACGCGCACCAGCGACCACAGCGAAAAGCCGTTTTCCGAGAAGTCCACGATGAGTTTCGCCACGAGCAAAAGCGGCACAGCCAGACCGACGGTGGGCCCAAGCAGATTGACTCGGGTCAAGGCGTCAGGAGCGCGCCAGAGTGCAATTGCGGTGGCGACCACGAGGATGGTGGCCACGATGAGCAGGATGGATGCGACAATCTCATAAATCGCCATGCTTATCGACGTCCCTTCGAGATGATGCGCGCCATTGACAGCGTCGGGAGCACGCCGGCCGCGATTGCCGCCAGCATGGCGATGTCGTAGAGAATCGACGCGTGGTTCGTGAACGTCCACGTGATGTACATGCAAAGCATGCCGTAGAAGGCCATGTCTGACATGACCGTGCGGGTCAGCTCGTCGCGGGAGCGCAGAGCTAGAAGCAACGCGGAAGCAAGGGCGCCGCCCATGATGAAGATGCAGACGAAAATGACCCATTCGAAAGCACTAAAATGCGCGAAATCCAGCATTATTCGCCTTTCCTTTCAGGGCGCAATGGCCACACGGAATACTTCTCAGTCTCGTCGGCAGGAAGCGGAGTGTCCTCAACCTGCGCAATGTCCGGCGCGCGCATGTGGCGACCGAGCGTCTCGAGTGGGTACTCGTAGAAAGCCGGGTCGAGTACCTTGGTGTCACTCTGGCCGGGAACGCCGTAGTCCAGCTCTTTAACGTGCGGCGCGAGGCGCTCTTCCATGTCGGCCAAGGATTCCATGATCTCAACTGGATCGTCGCCCATGACGGCTTGGACGAGCACAATGCGCGGCAAGCCCTCGGCCACCGGCTCGCGCAGGCCCAGCGATAGCGTGCCAGGGGTAGCGGTAATGGAGGATGTAAACCAGAAGATTTCCCACGCGCCCGTCACGCGCAGCGGGTAGCGTACGACGACTGGGTGGTAGTTGTTCTTTGGCTTGAAGGACTCAGCCGCCAGCCCAAAGCCAGCGACGAAGATTTCCTTCACCAGCCACAGCGCATACACGCAGGAGTGGAAGAAGAGTTTCATTTAGCGACCTCCCTGGATGGAGTCGATGTCCGGCAGGGCAACGGGGGCGTCGCCAAGCACGGCTTGAGTGTAGGCCTCGGTGTCGAGCAGGTCCTCGGCGGCGTGCATCGTGACGTCGATGACTGGGCCCGCCAAAATAAACATGGTGAGCGAGCCCATGATGAGCGCAGCCGACGGCGCCATCAGCTTCTTGCGGATGATGAGCTCAGCGGGGACCTTTTCCTTCGGCAGATCCTTGCCCCAGAAGACCTCGCGCCACACGCGCAGCATCGACAGGAAGGCGGCGAAGGATGCAATGATGATGACGGCGATGACAATCCATGCCCATAGGTCACCGGTGCGCGCAATCTCGACGACGATGAGGACCTTGCCCCACATACCGGAAAATGGCGGGAAGCCCACCACGGAAAAGGCACCGGCTGCGAAAATCCAGGCGATGATCGGGTCGCGGCGAGCCAGGCCCGACAGCTTGGAGAGCAGGCCCGTGCCGTAGGTCTCCTCGATGGCACCCGAGGCCAGAATCAACGAGCCCACGGTGAGCATGTGGTGGATGGTGTACAGGATGCCCGCGCCCAGAGCGCGCTGCGGGTCGTGGGTGGTAAATGCCATCATCACGAGGATGAACGGCATGCCGTTGAGCATTTGGTAGCCCAGCACGCGGCGGATCGAGTTCTCTGCCATACCGCCGAAGGCGCCGATGATCATGGAGACAATCATGACCACGATGATGAGGGTGCCCCAGCGCTGGTCCATGTCAAAGAGGTGGACCCAGAGGCGGTAGAGCATGTAGACCGCGACCTTAGTGTGCAGGCCCGAGAACAAGCCCATGACAGCGGCGGAGGTTCCGGGGTACGTGCGTGGCAGCCAAGACTGTACGGGGAACACGCCGGCCTTCGCCGCGATGGCAATGACCACGATGCCGGAAGCGACGGTCACTGGTCCGTTACCCGCGGCCGCGCCCTCGAGGGCTGCGAGGTTCACCACGCCCGTAACCGAGTAAATGTAGCCGACGCCGACCACCAGCAAAGTGGATGCAAAGAGATTGACCAACACGAACGCACGGCCCGCAGCAAGGCGAGACCACGTACCCGACATGGTGATCAGGCCATAAGACGGCAACAGCATGACCTCGATAAACACGAAGAAGTTGAAGAGGTCCGCAGTCAGCAAGGCGCCACACACGCCGGTGACTAGGATGAGGGTCAGCGACGCGTAATAGCGTGACTTGGTCTCGCCGCCCACGATGGCGAACCAGTTGGCACCGAAGGCCACGATCATCGTGGTAACGATCATCAAGGCGGAGAAGGTATCCGCAGCAAACGCGATACCGGCGTTGCCTGGATACAAACCAACCGCGTGCGCCACAACGCCATTGTTCATGGTGTATAACAGCAACGCGAAGCCCGCGAAAATACCCACGCCGGGGATGACAAGCATGATGGAATCGCGCACGCCGCGCCACGGCGCGAGCAAAGCCAACGCCGCAGCGACGAGGGGCACCGCTGGGAACAGCGGCAACAGTGCACTGACGAGTTCAGCCATTACTTCTCCCCCTCCTCGGCTTGGTCAAGTTCCTTCAGGCGATCCATCTTGTTGGCAGAACGCTGCAAAATTTCTCGATTCTTAGAATCACGACCCAGCGTGGAGAACGCGTGGTCAATGGTGTTGTCATCAACCGGCTCCACGATGTCCGTGTCATCGTTGGCGCCCATAGCGGCCATGGTGAGCAAAATCGTCGAGGTCGCCATGGAAATAACCACGGCGGTCAGCACGAAGGCCTGCGGCAGCGGATCCGCCATCTGGTCAGCTGGTACTTGCGATGGGAAGGACTCACCGCGGTAGGAGTACACACCCGTTGCCAGAAGAGTCAGGTTCGCGCCGTGACCGAAGGCCATCATGCCCAACACGATGTGGACCAGGCCACGCTGCTGAATGAGATAGACAGCAGAGCCGATGAGCAGAGCAATAGTCAGTGCAAGAATCATTAGTTATCCTCGCCCCTCTTTCGAATAGAGCGAGGGGATTCCTTCTTGGTTCGAGCTTCCGATTTGTTGAGCAGCGCCAAGGGGTTGCTCGAGGGATTGATGGGCTCGGGGTAAGGATCATCGACGTCGTCAAGCACCACGCGTGGGGTCGTAGGCAACGCGGAATCGTCGTCGTGGACCCACGGCAGGTAGTCACGTTCAGTACCTGGGCGCAGGTAGCCACCCAAAGCGTTGATGGCCATGGTGAGCATACCCAGCACTGCCAGGTAGATACCAAGGTCGAAGATGAGCGACGTGGTCCAGTGTTGCCCCAGAGCATGGCCGTGGATGGCGGTGAGGAAGCCGCCCGGCTCGCCGTGATGCGGAATGTAACCGATGAAACCGGCTGTCAGCGCAACGATGATGCCGATGCCTGTCAGGTGAATCGGGGTCATGCGACCGAAGACAATCTCGTCCGAACCGCGCGAGAGATAGGTTAAGCCGATAGCCGCGCCCATAATCAGCGCCGCCGGGAAGCCACCGCCCGAGGTCTGGTGGCCGCGGTAGAACACAACCACGGACATGATGACCAGAATCGGGATAACAATCGCGATGCCCTTGCGCAGCGGAACGGAGTTGAGCTGGGACTGTCCAAACGGCGCTGGACGAGTACCCGAGGTGAACGGGAAACGCGGCAGCGTCGAAGTGACCGCTGCGATAACCACTGCGGCCATACCCAGAACCGAAAGCTCACCCAAGGTATCGAGTGCACGGAACTCAACGATGATGGTGGCCACGACGTTGTCGCCGCCGGTGATATCCGGAGCGTTGTTCAAGTACCACAGGGCAAGGTCCGAGCGCTCGTGGCGACCCATCAGGCCCCAAACGCCGAGGAATGCGGCGACACCAGCGAAGACTGCGATCACAACCGAGCCAGCCTTACGCGAGGTGTCCTGCACTGGGTGGAACTTCTCCGGCAGGTAGCGCAGGACCATCATCATGACGATGACCGACAGTGCCTCAACGGTGAACTGTGTGAGGGCGACGTCGGGCGCGCCCAGCAGGAACATCTGCAGGGTCACGCCGGTACCGGCAATGCCGATCATCACAGCACCCGTAAGACGGTTGCGGGTGCGGACGAGGCCAATCATGGACAGCGCCACGATGGAGAGCGGCAGCAGATCCCAAGGGTTGTCCAGGCCATCGACGCGGGGCGCCAGAGCGACGCCGTCGACGCCCTCGCTGATGAGCCCCGCGGCCGCCAAGATGATGAGCAGCAAGACGATCGGAAGCATGAGGCGCGAAGGGTTGTGAGTATCCGACATGCGGCCTACAAAGCGGCCGATGGAGGTGGCCCACTTCTGCACGAGGTTGAGCATTTCGTTACCGGTGCGCGGCACCAGCTTGGTGCCCTCAAACGCGGCCCACAGCTGCTTGCGCACGAAGACTCCCGCGATACCCGCGAGTAGGACCACAGTGGAGATGATCAGCGGAACATTAATGCCGTGCCACAAAGCCAGGTGTGCGTGGGAATGCAGACCGACAGAACCGGCCATCAAGTCCAAAGGCTTGTCGAAGGCGCCCAGGAAGAACACCAGCGGCAGGGACATAAAGCCCGGCAGCGCAGCCGGAAGCCACAGGCGAACAGGCGCCTCGTGGACCTTGGACATGTTGCGCGGGCCGTCGAAAAAGGCGCCGAAGACAATCTTCGCGGAATACGTGAAGGTAAAGAACGCGCCAATCGCGGCGACGAGCAGCAAGATGACCTGCCCCGCCCCACCGATTGGAGCCTCTTCAAAGGCAGTCAGCATGCCTTCCTTCGAGACAAAGCCCAGAAGCGGCGGAACTGCGGCCATCGACGCCGCGCCGATAGCCATCGAGGCAAACGTGAATGGCATCTTGTTCCACAACACGCCCAGACGGCGGATGTCGCGGGAGCCGGCCTCGTGGTCGACTACACCGATCAGCATAAAGATAGAGGACTTAAACAGCGCGTGAGCCAGCGTGTGCACGAGGGCCGCGGTGATAGCGAATGGCGTTCCAACGCCGATGGTGGCCACAATCCAGCCCAAGTGCGAGACCGTGGAATAAGCGGTGAGCTTCTTCAGGTCCGTCTTCTGCACGGCAAAGACCGCGGACATCACCGCGGTGCCCATGCCGACCACGATCAGCAACCAGTTCCATACCGCCACGTCATGGAAGATAGTGGAGAAACGAATAAGCAGGTAAACGCCCGCCTTAACCACTGCGGCCGCGTGCAGGAAGGCCGAGACCGGGGTCGCAGCTGCCATGGCTTCGGGAAGCCAGAAGTGGAAGGGGAACTGCGCTGCCTTGGTAAACGCCGAGCACGCAATCAGGACGGCAACACCGGCAGTTAGACCAGGGCGCTGTGCCCACACGCCGGAGGCAAGGATCTCCTCCAGATTCGTGGTTCCCGCCGCGGTCGCGGCAATCGCCACGGCAGCAAGCAGGGTCAGGCCGCCGATGAAGGTAAGAATCAAGGTGCGCTGCGAGCCTGCCTCACCTGCCTTGCCGGAGCGAGCAATGAGCATAAACGACGCCAAGGACACCAGCTCCCAGGCGAGGAACAGCAAAATGACGTCGTTCGCCAGAGCTAGCAGCAGAATGGACATTGTAAAGGCAGTCATCAGCGTATAGAAGCTGACGTTGCCTTTGCCCGCAGGAAGGTAGGCCGCCGAATAGGTAAATACCACCGCACCGATAACGAGTGCCAGCATGGCGAAGAAAACGCCGAGGGCATCGCCGCGGAGGGCGAAATTGACGTCGATACCTAAGTCCACGACATCGCGAACCCAGGTGCGGCTAAAGGAAATTTCTTTGCCCTCGGATAGAGTTCCGAATTCTTTGGCAAGGAGAACTGCCGCCACAACAAAAATGCCGGCTAGCGGATAGCCGGCGGCGCGATCGGCGACCCGGACGGTCACCGGGGCAAGAACCACTGCCAAAGCTGCGAGGAGGACAACATAAAGAAGTGTCACGAAAGATGAGCCTCACGAACCATTGTTTAGAGATTTATAACTTTGAGCGTGCAAAAATAAGACGTATCCACCGTACCATTGTGGTTTAGGTCAAAGCACATTATTTCTGTGCCTAAGGTGACGCTGGAACGTCTTAGGTAGCCAGAAAAACACCGCAGGAGCTGCGCTTTTCGACGCCCCCTTTCCCAAAATTCTAACGGCTACTCGATATTAGAAGCGAAATAGGTACAGAAAAAGCCGCCGGGTTTTCCCGGCGGCTTTTCACGCATTAGCGCAACGACGCTACTACTTCTCCCCTAGCAGGGCGTCGACAAAGCCCTCGACTTCGAATGGAGCCAGGTCATCGGCACCCTCGCCAAGGCCAACCAACTTGACCGGCACACCGAGTTCCTCCTGAACTTGGAAAACAATGCCACCCTTGGCCGTGCCATCAAGCTTGGTGAGGACAACACCGGTGATGTCCACGACCTCGCGGAAGATGCGAGCCTGGGTCAGGCCGTTCTGGCCGACGGTAGCGTCGAGCACCAGCAGCACCTCGTCTACTTCGGCCTTCTTTTCGACGACGCGCTTGACCTTACCCAGCTGATCCATCAGGTCGACGGAGGTGTGCAGACGACCGGCGGTGTCGACGAGTACCACGTCGACGCCCTGGTCGACGCCGGCTTCCACGGCATCGAAAGCAACGGATGCGGGGTCAGCGCCTTCCTTGCCGCGAACGGTCGTGGCGCCGACGCGGCGCCCCCAGGTCTCCAGCTGATCGGCGGCAGCAGCGCGGAAGGTATCGGCCGCGCCCAGCAACACCTTGTGGCCCATGGCGACGAGAACGCGAGCCAGCTTGCCTGTGGTCGTGGTCTTGCCGGTGCCGTTGACGCCGACGACCATGATGACGGCCGGCTTGCCCTCGTTTGGCATGGCCTTGATAGAGCGGTCCATCTCTGGGTGGCCGGCCTCGATGAGGGACTCACGCAGCATCGCGCGTGCTTCTTCCTCGCTGGACACGCCGCGCTCAGCGATCTTGTCGCGCAGGGACTCGGTGACCTTCAGCGTGGACTTGGTGCCCAAGTCTGCCATGATGAGGGTGTCTTCGATTTCTTCCCAGGCGTCCTCGTCGAGGTCGCCTGCAGACAGGATGCCCAAGAGGCCCTGACCAATAGCGTTCTGGGACCGGGACAGGCGGCCACGCAGGCGGCCCAAACGGCCGCCTGCCGGCTCGATGTCAGCATCTGGTTCGGACGGCGCTGGAATAACTTCAGCGTCCTCGGAGACCTGCAGATCCTCCGGCTCAGCATCAAGCGCGGCCTCAGCGCCCGCAGTCTGCGCTTCCGCAGCGACAGCCGCTTCCTCAGCCTCTGGAAGGTCTGGCACGTCTTGCGCGACTGGCTCATCTTCCGCCACAGGTTCGACTGAAACCGTGTCCTCTTCGACGGTATCGGTGGAGTCAACCTCTGGAGTCTCCTCAGCCTCTGGCTCAACAGCCTCTGGCTCAACCGACTCAGCTGCCGGCTCAGTGGTTGGCTCGGCTACAGGAGCCTCAACGTCCTCGTCTGCGAGCTGGGCATTGGCGAGCTCGGTTGCATCGCGGGTATCGCTTGGCTCGGCTGACGCCTCTGCAGGCTTTGCCTCAGGCTTGGCTGCAGGCTGAGCAGCAGGAACCTTTTCTGGCTGCTTGTCGGCATCGCTACCGGCCGGAGCGAAGTTAAAACCGGATTTAGCCTGGTAGTTGCCAGACTTCTGCTCCTGGGTCAGCTGCTTTGGTGCTTCCTCGGCGGGCTTTTCGAAGGAAACCTTCTTCGAATCACCACGCTTCTTACCAACAACGATCAGCACGATCGCCAGCACCACAATGACAGCTACGGCAATAAGAATCCACGAGATAGTATTCATGTCCTCTATAGTGCCAGGCTTAACCCCATCGGGCACCACTTGCCGTACATTAATTGCCGTCAGTATCTCCTGTGCCGTCAACAGCGGCAGCTCCGCGCGGCGCATCGACGCCCAGGCGGGTCGCGTCCTGGGCCGCAGCGTCAGTTCCCGGCGCAGCGCCAGCTGGACTCATGCGCTGGGAAATCACGCGCGTGACACCGTCGCCGCGCATAGTCACGCCGTACAAGACGTTAGCCACGTCCATCGTCGGCTTCTGGTGCGTGATCACAATCAGCTGCGAGTCCTTGCGCAGCTCCTCGAAGAGGGCGATGAGGCGTCGGAGGTTGACGTCGTCAAGCGCGGCTTCAACCTCATCCATCACGTAGAACGGGCTCGGTCGCGCGCGGAAAATCGCCACCAGCATCGCCAACGCCGTCAAGGACTTCTCACCACCAGAGAGCAAAGACAGACGCTTGACCTTCTTGCCCGGCGGACGCGCTTCCACCTCAATGCCGGTAGCCAGCATGTCGTCCGGCTCCGTCAAAATCAGGCGTCCCTCACCGCCTGGGAACAGCGTCTGGAAGACCTTCGGGAACTCCGCTTCCACGTCTTTCCAGGCATCAGTGAACAGCTGCAGTATCTGCTTATCGACATCCTCAATAACCTCCGAGAGATCCTTGCGGGCTT
The DNA here is from genome assembly GCF_001807215.1 of Corynebacterium sp. HMSC05D08. Lineage (NCBI taxonomy): Bacteria > Bacillati > Actinomycetota > Actinomycetes > Mycobacteriales > Corynebacteriaceae > Corynebacterium > Corynebacterium sp. HMSC05D08. The sequence goes on from NZ_KV788340.1 coordinate 176,717, forward strand.
GGATGACGTCGTCAAGCTGCGTCGACAAGAAGGAGTAACGCTCCTCCAACGCCTTGTACTCCTCCAGCGCCAACGGGTTGACCTTGCCCAACGAGTTGAGGTCCTTCTCCGCCTGTTTCAGGCGCGCGGTCTCGGCGCCGCGGTCGAAGTCCTCGCCCGGGGTGTAGTCCTTGAGCAGGTCCGGGATGGCGATCCCCAGCTGTTCTACAATCTTCGCTTCCGCCTCATCGGCACGCACCTGCGCCTGGGAACGCGCAATCTCCGAGTCATGCGCATTGGAGGTCAGGCGGTCGAGCTGCTGGCGGGTGGCAGAGACGTGCTGCTTCGCGGACTGCAAGCGGGCGTTCAAGACGTTGCGCTGGTTGACCAAGTCATCGCGCTCGGCGGTGGCACGCTCCAAGGCATGGGCCGTGCGGGTAGCCAGGTCCTGGGCATGCTTGGACACCGCGGCAGCCAGGGCAGCTTGCGCTTTGCGACGCGCCATCGCCTGCTCATGGCGAGCTTTTGCCTGACGTTCATGCTCTGCTTGGCGACGCAGCGCGTCCCCCTTGCCCGCAGCCTGGCCCACCCTATCCTGGGCGGTGCGGGCCGCGAGCTGAGCTTCCATCTCCATCGCTTTGACCTGCTCGAGTATCCTCGACGCGGAGTCACGCTCGACGGAGGAAGGCTCGTTGTCGTGCTCGTCATCGTCGACGCGCGCAAGGCGATCCCGAGCTTCGGCAAGTTGCTCGCGCAGCTCCGCGAGTTTGACCTCGATGTCGGTTGCGCGCGCGGCGGCCTTCTTGTGCTCGGCTTTGTTGACCTCGTGCTGCTTGATAAGACGCTGGTGGTCGCGGCGCCAGGCCTCGACCTCAGTGTCGTGCTCGCGGAGAGCAGCTTTAGCCGACGCCGCGGCAACGCGGGCTTCGTCAGCTGCAATCTTGGCGCCTTCCAACGTGCCGGAGAGCTCCGCGAGCTCCTGCGTCGCGGACTCCAGCTGGGACTCAGCCTCTGCGATGCGGGCTGAGACCTCTACCGTGGAGGAAGCGCCGGTGCCGGCCTCGACCCAGCCCTCGCCCACCAGCAGGCCTTCCGGGGTCACGGCGCGCAGGCGCGGGTCCTCGCGCACCACCTCGCGGGCGACGGAGAGATCCGGGACCAGGACGACGTCGGAAAGCAGGCGTGTGACCGCAGCCTGCACCTCCGGCACCAGCACCACTTCGTCGAGCAACCACGTGACTGTAGAGGGAAGGTCGGAGTCCAAGCGCCACTGTGCGGCAGCGTTGCTGGCGATGTCAATGAGCGGGGTGCGCGTGGCGTTGTTGAGGCTTTCAACGACGCTGTCGGTGACCTCGCCGGCTTGGGCCTCAGCAAAGGCACCCAATGCTGCCGCGACGGCGGTCTCGTGTTTGGTGGAGATGAAGTTTGCCAGCGGCTGGAATTCCTCGCCCAGGTCGATGTGCTCAGGGGCCGTCTGCGCCAGGGTATCGATACGCGATCGCAGGGTGTAAACGGCGCGCTCGCGTTCGCGTTGGCCGTCGCGTAGCTGCTCGAGACGCTTGTCGGCGGCGCTCGACTCGCTGGCCGCGCGCAGGTGCGCCTCTTCGAGAGGCTCGCGCTCAGCATTGAGCGCTCGGAGTTTGTCGGCGACGTCGTCTGCCTCGGCCTGCGCCGTGCGCGTGCGAGATTTGGTAAACTGCAGGGTCTCTTCCTGGCGCTGCAGCTCTTCTTCTGCTGCGGTGACCTGGCTTGCCAGGTTCTCCTCAGCGGCGATGAGCCTGACGACGCCCTCTCTGCGGTCCGCGATGGCTCGCAGCTGCGCCATGTGTTCTTTTTCGGCCTCTTCGAAGGCTGCGCGGCGCTCCGCGACTTCCTCGCGGATGCCCTCGAGACGCTCAGCGGCCTCCTCGGCGACCATGAGCAGCTCCGCGTGCTCCTCATCTGCGCGGAGTGCGCGGGCCTCGAGTTCCTCGGGGTCTTGACCTGCATAGGCGACCTGCGCGCCGACATTGCTGGCACGCTCGGCGGCGATGCGCTGGGTCGCGGAGATTCGCTCGGAAAGGGTCGAAAGGTCAAACCACAGCTTCTGAGCGGCCTCGGCTTTGGGGATGGTCTCGCCGAGCTCAGCCTCGATTTCGAGCTGCACGCCGGAGGCTTCCTCAAGCTGCTCGGTGATTTCGGCGACCTGCTCCGCCAGCATGGCAGCCTGGTGCTTGGCGTCGGCGAACTTCTTGCGCAGTTGGACTACTTGGTCGCCGGCGATCCGCAGGCGCGCGTCGCGCAGATCTGCTTGCACCGTGGCGGCGCGCTTGGCTGCCTCTGCTTGACGCGCCAGCGGCTTGAGTTGTTTTCCCAGCTCGTCGGTAAGATCCTGGAGGCGATCCAAGTTGGCCTGCATGCCGGTAAGCTTGCGCTGCGCCTTCTCCTTGCGGCGGCGATGCTTGAGCACGCCGGCGGCCTCTTCGATGTAGGCGCGGCGGTCCTCAGGGCGCGATTCAAGAATCTCCGCCAACTTTCCCTGGCCGACGATGATGTGCATCTCGCGGCCGATGCCTGAATCAGATAGCAGCTCCTGAATGTCCATCAAACGGGCTTTAGAGCCGTTGATTTCGTATTCGCTGGCGCCGTCGCGGAACATGCGGCGGGTAACGGAGACCTCAGAATAGTCGATGGGCAGCGCGCCATCCGAGTTATCGATGGTCAGCGTGACCTCGGCGCGCCCCAGCGCCTTGCGGTCGCCCGCTCCGGCGAAGATGACGTCCTGCATCTTGCCGCCGCGCAGGGTCTTGGCGCTGCCTTCGCCCATTACCCACGCCAAGGCGTCAACGACGTTCGACTTGCCCGAGCCATTGGGCCCCACAACGGCACAGATACCGGGCTCGAATTTTAGGTTCGTCGCAGACGCAAAAGACTTAAAGCCTTTGAGCGTGAGCGATTTGAGGTGCATTCGTGAAATTTTAGCAACTACTACGGCGCTAGCGTTCGATGAATCCGCTTTCGCCCCGCGGCGTCGACCATTGCTCCACCACGGTGGTGACCACGCCCGGGCGGCGAGTGGTTGAAGGCTCCTCGCGCAGCAACTCGAGCAAACGCTTGCAGTCGACGCATGGGCCCTCCGCCACCACCTGCACGCGGCCATCAGCCAAGTTGGTGGCATGGCCGGCAAGGCCTAGCTCCAAAGCGCGCGAACGCGTCCACCAGCGGAAGCCCACACCCTGGACCGAACCGTGGACAAACGCAGTCATGCGCTCCATTTAGTACTCCCTCAAGTTGGAGTGGTCGCCCAGGTCGTACTGGTGCTGCAGGCGCTGGCGGTCCTCCGGACTGCGGCGGGTAACTGGGTCAGAGCCGTCCCAGCACTCAACGTTCTTGAGCTCCGGCAACATGTCGCGGTGGAAGACGGGATCGATGCCCTTACGGCGCTGCTCGTTGTAGTTCTTGAGCAGCTTGATGGCCACGCCTGAGAGCGGAACGATAGCCAGGATGTTGAGGAAGACCATCGTCGCAGCGCCGGTATCGGCCAGTGCGAAGACGAACGGGAGGGAGCCGACCGCACCGAACCACACGAAGAAAAGCACGACCAAGCGGAAGATGTTGAGGACAACCTTGCTGCGGGTCAGGTACTCAACGTTGGCCTCGGCCAAGTAGTAGTTGCCGAGAATTGAAGAGAAAGCCAGGAAGAAGAGGATGAAGGTCACGAAGTGAATGCCCCAGTTACCGACCTCAGAAGCCAAAGCCGCCTGGGTCAGGGAAACCCCCTCAGCCTCCTCACCATAAGCAATGGACGGGCCGAGCAAAATAATGAACGCCGTGATGGAACAGACCACCAAGGTATCGAAGTAGACGCCCAAGGTCTGCACGAGGCCCTGCTTAACCGGGTGAGACACCGTTGCGGTAGCAGCTGCGTTAGGAGCAGAACCCTCACCGGCCTCGTTGGAGAACAGACCACGCTGGATACCCTTCATCATCGCGGTACCCAAACCAGCACCGGCGATCTCCTTGAAACCGAGGGCGTGGCCGATGATGTCGCCAATCATGCCCGGCACCTTGTCGAAGTTCATAATCACCACGAAGCCACCGATGAGCAGATAAGCAATAGCCATAAAAGGAACGATGACCTGGGTGATGTTCGCGATGCGCTGCACGCCACCGAAGATGATGAGTGCAGCCACAGCAGCCACAATCAGGCCGACGATAGCGCGGAACATGGTGTCCTCGCGGCCGAAGGAGAACGCGATGGAGTCAGCAATCGCGTTGGTCTGGAAAGCGTTGTAAACAAAGCCGAAGGTAAACGCGATAGCCACGGAGAAAATCGCAGCCAGCGGGCCCCAGCCTAGACCGCGCTTCATGTAGTAGGCCGGGCCACCGCGGTAAGCGGAACCCTCGCGGACCTTCCACACCTGCGCCAGGGTGGACTCGACAAACGCAGTCGCACCACCCAGAATCGCAATGATCCACATCCAAAAGACAGCACCCGGGCCGCCAACGGAGATGGCCACGGCCACACCAGCCACGTTGCCGGTGCCCACGCGCGACGCCGCCGAAATGGTGAAGGCCTTAAAAGCAGAAATGCCGCCGTAGTCCTCGTCTTCGTCGCGACCGACGCCCTTCGGGCGCTCGACCACGGCCTTGAACATTTCCGGCACCATTCGGATTTGCACCAAAACGGTACGGAAACCAAAAAAGAGTCCGGCAGCGATCAAGATCCACGGGATCAGATAGGTCCAGACCGAGTCATTGAACGTTGTTACAGCGTTCTCAAGAAATTCCATGGAGAATATTTAACGCTATGTATCCCCTATCGATCCATTAATAGGTCTGGCAGCGGGGGCAAAAATGGGTGGATCTACCACCCACTACGACGCGCACCAACTCGGTTCCGCACCTGTCGCACGGCGCTCCGGTGCGCCCATACGCGTGCAGGGATCGCTCAAAATACCCCGACTCACCATTGACGTTGACGTACAAGGCATCGAAGCTCGTGCCACCGACCTTGAGGGCGGCGCGCATGACGGAGGCGGCGGCGTCGATAAGCGCTATAGCGTCACGTTGCCGCAGTGTAGAAGCCTTCTTTTGGGGCTGCACCTGCGCGGCCCACAAAGCCTCGTCGGCATAGATGTTGCCGATGCCCGAAACCACCGTCTGGTCCAGCAGGGCGGTCTTCACCGCGGTTTTCTTTGCGCGAATCCGCCGCGCGGCCGCGACGATGTCGAAGTCAGGTTCGAGGGGGTCCGGGGCGATGTGCGCAATCTTCAGCCACGGGGCCAACAACCAGTAGCCAAAAGTACGTTGATCAATAAAGTACAGGTTCACACCGCCGCTTAACGACGCCCTGATCCGCACATGTTTCGAGTTCGTCTCCCCCACCCGCATCTGGCCGGACATGCCCAAGTGCACGAAGAGGACGTCGCGACCGGGGTCGTGGAGATTCTCGTCGGCGAACTCAATCCACATGAATTTGCCGCGCCTTGCGACGCCGCCTATCTCCCGCCCCACCAACAGCTGGTCGAGAGGACCTTCCTGCCCACGGTTCGCGCGCGGGTGCAGGACTTCAACGCGCTCGAAAGTCCGCCCGGGAAGGTAACCCTCCAACCCGCGGCGGACTGACTCAACTTCGGGCAGCTCCGGCATTAAAGCTCGCGGTTGGCGGTGCCCTGTACGAGAAGCGGAGTCTCGCGCAGCGTTTGGCACGCTTCTTGCGCGGCCTGCTGCTCGGCCAGCTTCTTGTTGTGGCCCACACCATTTCCTACGGTCAGGCCGGCGACGGTAGCCACAGCGGTGAAGGTTTGATCATGCTCAGGGCCCGTCGACGTCGCGGTGTAGACCGGCATCGGCGCCTTGAGCTCAGCGCAGAGTTCCTGCAGGTTGGTCTTCCAGTCCATGTGGCGACCGGAGACGACAGCGTTGTCGATCTTCTTCTGGAACAGACGCAGGATGACGTCGCGTGCGGTTTCAAAGCCGTACTGGCGGTAGATGGCGCCAAAGATGGCCTCGGTGGTATCCGCAAGGATGGAATCCTTGTCGCGACCGCCCGTGGACTGCTCGCCCTTGCCCAGCAGAATGTGCTGGCCAAGCTCGATCTCGCGGGCGATATCGGACAAGCCGTAGCGAGACACGATGGAAGCACGCATCTTCGAGATATCCGACTCCGGACGCGACGGGTACTGCTCGTACAGCTTCGAAGCCACAGACAATCCGAGGACTGCATCGCCTAAGAACTCGAGCCGCTCGTTGTTGGGAAGGTAGCCGTTTTCGTTGGCAAAAGAGCGGTGCGTCAGGGCCAGACGCAGGTTTTCATCGGCCAGCTCGACGCCCAAAGACTTCAGAAGCGGCGCATGGTCGACCGCAGCATATGCTTGCTCGAGAGCCTCTTCACCGGTTAGCTTATTTTTCTTGCTCACAGGAACTTCTCCAGTCCGGACCATCGAGGATCGACCTTATCTTCCTCCTCACCGGATACTCCGGTGGTGACACCCTCTGGGGTTTCGATGTCGCAGCCGTTCTCGCACACCGGTGCGAAGGGCAAGCCGAGGCCCGCCTCATCAATGACGGTCTGCAGAAGGTCGAGCTCGTCGTTGACGATTTCCGGGACTTCGTCGCCCGAGCCTTGGTCCTCGGCGTCGGCTTCGTCGCCGCCAATGAAGTCCTCATCCGCGGCGAATACTTGCGATACGTGGAGGTCCAGGTCCGGATGGAGCTCCTTGAGGCACCGCGCGCACTCCCCGGTGAGGGTGCCGGTAACGGCGGCATCGACAAGCACGCCCGATCCCAGCGGCGTCAAGGTGGCGTCAACGGTGATTTCGTCGCCCTTTTCGACGGCGATCATTTCCACACCGATGCGCTCCGGCGCGGGTCCCTTCTGCACGCGCTGCTCAGGCATCGCGGCAGCGCCCTGGCTGCGCAGCAACTCGGCCACATTAAATTTCAGCGGTGATTCCAATACATCTGCCATAACGCCTCATAGCCTACCCTGTGGGGCGTCATACTCTTAGCCGACGCCGCACCTAGCCGCCGTAACCATACCTGGGGATTGCCTGAAACCCACCGCACAAGCCCCTATGCACCATGTTTATAGGGTTCACACATGACCTAAACGCCCCTACGCTAGATCTTATGAATTTCGACACCGCAGGCCTGCCCGGCGAATTGTCCCAGCTTGGTTGGGCGTTTCCCCTCTACTGCGTCGCTCCCGTGTGCCTGCTCGTTGGTGTCGCAGCTTATTGGCATCGCCATGCCAAACGCACTACTCAGGGATACCCGCTGCGCTCGGTCGCAAGGCGCGGATTGATGCTCGGGATGATTCTCGGAGCGTTCTTCGCGCTGCCACTGCCTTTCGACGTCACTATCATCGTCGCCTCCGCCGCACTCGGCGTTGGTGTGGGCTGGCTGACGTGGTATTCCCGCGAATCGGTGGCGGGCGTATTCATGACTACCGCCTCGACGATTGCCGGAATCAGCACGATGGTCGCCCTGATGTACGTCGTCGAAGCGTTCACGCAGTTCGACGCCTTCGCATCCAGCCCGTCGAGCATGTGCCCGCTTCTTTGGGCCATCTTCGGGCTCCCTGCCTTCGTGAGTGCCGCTATTGCCGCCGCAGCAAAGACAACGACCCCTGCTGATGGCCAGGCGGTGTACGACAGACCGTCTGGCCACCAGCAGGGGCCACTGGCGACGTCCCTAGCAGAACCCCGCTAGGGACAGGATTTAACGCTCGTAGCGTTCCGAGCTGCGCTCGGTGCCGCGCGCACGCACACCGGCGCCACGACGCAGCGCCTGGCGGTCAGAATTAACGGTGCGCAGCAGGCCAGACAGCGTGGACTCGAACTCGCCCAGCTTGGAATCAACGAACTCGTCGCACTCGGTGCGCAGGCGGTTGGACTCGGTGTGGGCGGTCTCGACGATGCGGTGTGCCTCGTCGTTGGAGCGGCGAACCACCTCAGACTCGGAGACCAAGCGGTCCTGCTCGGCCTGGCCGGCAGCGACGCTGCGCTCGTACTCCTTGTTGCCCTGTGCGATGGTGCGGTCCGCGTCGGCACGGGCGCTTTCGATCATGGCACTGGCGTCGTCTTCTGCCTGAGCCACCATGGTGGTGGAACGGTGCTGGGCGTCGGAAAGCATGGCGTCAGAGTCTTCCTGCGCGCGGGACATGATCTCATCAGCCTGTGCGTTGGCGTCGGCGACAATCTGGGCGGCGCGCTCCTCGGCGCCAGCCAGGATTTCGTCCTGCTTATCGAGGACGTCTTGGGCGTCGTCCATTTCGACAGGTAGGGCGTTACGAAGGTCGTCAAGAAGCGCCAGCATTTCGTGGCGCGGGACCATGCAGTTGGCGGTCATGGGAACGGAGTAAGCCTGCTCCAGGTTGCGAACAAGTTCATCGAGGGACTCAAATACGCGGTACATGCGCTCAGAGTAACCAAAGAAACTTTCGTCACACGTATCCCACGCGGCACTTTAGACAAAAATCTCAAGTTCGACTTGAAGTTGACATGAAAAAAGAGCCCCGGAGAGCTCTTTCTACTTATGCAGGTACCTTAAGTCTTAGATGACACCCTGGGCGAGCATCGCGTCAGCAACCTTCTTAAAGCCGGCGATGTTCGCACCAGCGACGTAGTCGCCTGCCATGTCGTATTCCCTGGCAGTCTTGTCGATGTTCTTGAAGATGTTTGACATGATCTCGTGCAGGCGCTGGTCCGTGTAATCGAAGGACCAAGAGTCACGCGAAGCGTTCTGCTGCATCTCCAGAGCAGACGTTGCAACGCCGCCGGCATTAGCGGCCTTGCCCGGCGCGAAGTTCACGTCAGAGCCCAAGAAGTAGTGGACAGCATCCGCGGTACACGGCATATTTGCTCCTTCAGCGACGTAGCGGACGCCGTTCGCTGCCAGGACCTTAGCAGAGTCGACGTCGAGTTCGTTCTGAGTTGCGCAAGGCAGGGCGACGTCGGCAGCAACCTCCCAGATGTTGCCACCTGCGTGGTACTCCACTCCCTCGCCGGCTTCTGCAGCATAGGCGGAAATGCGCTCGCGGCGGACTTCCTTAATGTCTTTAATCAGCTCGATGTCCACGCCATTCGGGGTGGTAACGTAACCAGCGGAGTCAGACATCGCTACGACGGTGCCGCCGAGCTGTTGAACCTTCTCTGCGGCGTAGATGGCCACATTACCGGAACCGGAGACGATGACCCTTGCCCCCTCGAAGGACTCGCCGTGGGCCTTCATCATCTCGGAGGTCAAGTAGACCAGGCCGTAGCCGGTAGCCTCGGTGCGCACCAAGGAACCACCCCAGGTCAGCCCCTTACCGGTAAGGACGCCGGATTCGTGCTTGTTTTCCAGGCGACGGTATTGACCAAACAGGTAGCCAATCTCGCGGCCGCCGACGCCGATGTCGCCCGCAGGAACGTCGCGATATTCGCCGATGTGGCGGTGCAGCTCAGTCATGAAGGACTGGCAGAAGCGCATGACTTCGGCGTCGGACTTGCCCTTCGGGTCGAAGTCAGAGCCACCCTTGCCGCCGCCGATGGGCAGGCCGGTCAGGGAGTTCTTGAAGATTTGCTCAAAGCCCAGGAACTTGATGATCCCTAGGTTCACGGACGGGTGGAAACGCAGGCCGCCCTTGTACGGGCCAAGCGCGGAGTTGAACTGAACGCGGAAGCCACGGTTGACGTGAATGTTGCCCTGGTCGTCGGTCCACGGAACACGGAAAATCAGCTGACGCTCCGGCTCACACAGGCGCTCAACGAGGCCGTAATCAGCGTAGTGAGGATCCTTATTCAAGACTATCTTGAGGGAATCCAAGACCTCGAACAATGCCTGGTGGAACTCTGGCTCACCGGCGTTGCGCTTGAGGAGCTTGTCGTAGTATTCGGAGATTTGCTGGTCGATCGACACGTGGGTCACCTTTCGCTGCGGCCGCAGGGCGGCTGATGTCTTGCAGAACAAGAAATAGTTTTCTATTAATCGACCAAAAATGCAACTCGGTATGAGCAGAAACACCCCTACGCCTATACTTTTCCGCATGCATATAATCGTCGCACCAGACTCTTTCAAAGGAACGGCAAGCGCAGCCCAAGCCGCCGCAGCCATCGCTGGGGGCTTGCGCGCCGCGCTTCCCGACGCCACCATCACCACCCTCCCCATGGCCGATGGCGGCGAAGGCACAGCAGAAATCCTCGCTAACGCCGCCGCCCTTTTCGGAGCTGAAGTGCAGACCATCACGCTTCCGACTACCGACGCCGTGGGCCGACTCACCGAGGCCAGCTACTACCTGGCCGGCGAGCAAGCGCTTATCGACGTCGCCTCCGCCACCGGTTTGCCCGCCGTCGCCGACGCGTTGAACCCGCTGCACTCGGATTCCTACGGCACAGGTGTACTCATCGCTGACGCGGAGTCGCGCGGCGCCAAGCAGATCGTGCTGTGCCTCGGCGGCAGCGCCACCATCGACGGCGGCATGGGCATCCTTGCGGCGCTGGGCGCGGCGGCTCACGATGACCGTGGCTATGCCCTGCCAAAGGGCGGAGCCCCGCTGGTGCGCCTGGCAAGCATCGATACTGCACAGCTCAACATCAAGGCGGGCGCGCTCGACTACACGCTCCTCGCTGATACCCGCGCCATCCCTGTCCAGGCCGCCACCATGTACGGCCCACAAAAGGGAGCCGAGGGCGAACAAGTTGCATTGCTCGCGGGTGCGCTGCTGCGGCTGTGCGAGGTAACGGGCGTCGACGAAAAAGCCGAATCCTTCGGCGCCGCAGGCGGCATCCCCATCGCGCTGCGCTGGCTCTCGGAAACGCTGTGGGGCAACGACGAGCACTTCGAGTTGCTTGCCGGCGGAGCTTATGTGGCAGAAAAAATGGGCCTGCCCGAGAAGATTTCTCAGGCAGACCTCATCGTCACCGGTGAAGGCCGCTTCGACGAGCAGTCGCTCACCGGCAAGGTCGTGGGAACCCTCACGGACCTGGCGGACGAGACTCCCCTAGGCATCATCGCCGGTAGCATCGACGCCCCACTGCCCGACGGAGCGATAGGCGTGGAGCTGGGTGAGGAAGGCGACGTCATCGAGCAACTGCGTGAAGCAGCCATCCAGCTAGCAGCTAAGTTTGCAAGCTAGGGCTGCACCTGGACGGACCATGGGAAGATAGCAGGACGCTCGTGTGCCACCTCGTCTTCCAACAAGACGTGGTCCTTCGGGAGCACCGCGTGCGGGGTAAGCAGGCGCGCGAGCACCATCGTCAGCTGATTGACGGAGCCTTTTACTCCTTCGACGTTGATGTCGTAGCGGTAAACGTTAGCGTCTTCTAGCTCGCGATCCTCGTGCTCATCGCGGTAGGTCTGGCGCAGCTGCGCATCAAGGCCCTCTGGGATTCTGGGATCGGCCACGCGAGTAACGTTTGCGGCAGACAGAGTTCCGTTATCTAGGAGCTTCTGAGTGGCGGTGCTAAAGACTTCGGCGACGCGCTCGGCTTGGGTATCCGGCACAAGGACATCAAACTGAATAATTGGCATGTAGGTAACCCTACCCAAACTAGAAGAAGATTAGCTATGGCAGACTCCCTTAAAATCGCAGACCTCCTCACGACCAGCGGCGTTGATCTAAGCTGGCAGCGCGAATTCTACGAAGACCTCCACCGCCATCCCGAGCTCTCCCACGAAGAGGAGCGAACCGCGGGCCGCATCCTGGAGAAGTTGCGCGCTTTCGACTGCGAGATTGTCGACTCCATCGGCGGCCACGGCATCGTCGCGATCTTCCGCAACGGCGACGGCCCTACGGCACTGATGCGCGCGGACTTCGACGGGCTGCCTGTCGCGGAGGAAACGGGTGTCGACTTTGCCGCCACGAACGGCAAGATGCACGCCTGCGGCCACGACATGCACACCACGACTCTGCTGGGAGCATGTGCGCTTCTCGACGCCCACCGCGACGCCTGGACCGGCACCTTCCTCGCGCTATTCCAACCGGCGGAGGAGTCGTCAATGGGCGCAAAGTTCATGATTTCCGACTCACTGACCTCCCGTGTACCGAAGCCCGACATCTGCCTGGGCCAGCACATCATGCCGGGTAAAGCGGGCGACGTGCAGTCGCGTCCTGGGGCTATCATGGCTGGCTGCGATTCGCTCCGCATCCGCGTCTTTGGCCGCTCCGCGCATGCATCCATGCCCCACGAGAGCATCGACCCGACATATATAGCGGCAATGATCGTCACTCGCCTGCAAGCCATCGTGGGCCGCGAGGTTGCTCCACATGACTTCTTCGTTATTTCTGTCGGCGAGTTGCATTCAGGCGATAAGAACAACATCATCCCTGAGACCGCCGAGTTGGTGCTCAACACGCGCTACTACAAGCCGGAAATCGCCACCCGCGTCTACGCGTCGCTGGAGCGCATGGTGCGCGCCGAGTGCGAGGCCTCTGGGGCTCCTACTCCGCCGACCTTCGAGTACTTCGCCCACGGCGAGGTCACCGACAACGACTTAGCCGCCCACGAAACCGTCCGCAGCATCTTCGACGCCGTCTTCGACGAACAGTCCGTCACTGCCTCTCCTTCCACTGCATCCGAAGACTTCTGCTACCTACCGCAGGCTTGGGGAGTTCCCTACTACTTCTGGTTCATCGGCTCCACCCCCGCAGAATTCGCGGACAATCCACCAGTCAACCACCAGTCGACGTTCCTGCCGGACTATGCCCCCACCGTTCAATCCGGTACCCGCGCAGCCGCCGCGGCGGTGCTGGCCTACTTGGGGAAATAGCGGCGTCGCCAAGCGCATGCCAGCGCAACTGAACCGATACCGTTAAGCTGACACACGGAAATTATCTTCTTAGGGATAGGTGAAGCATTGAGCCAGCCAAAGCACTCCGCTTTTCAGTCCACTGTTCCTGCGCACGTGCGCTCCGCAGCCGGCGTACGCCCCACCACGGCGACCGACCGCAAGTTCTGGTCCGGTCTTTCCTCTGCCGTCATGGCGCAAATCGCCGACAACTGGGAGGCCACCCGCGCCGCTTATGCCGCTACCCGCCAGCAGCACTACTTCTCCGCCGAGTTCCTGCAGGGTCGCGCGCTCCTGAATAACCTCACGAACCTGGACCTCGTCGACGAGGCAAAGGCCGCCGCCAAACAGGGCGGACGCGAGCTTTCCGACGTCCTCGAAGCCGAGCACGATGCGGCCCTCGGCAACGGTGGCCTTGGCCGCCTGGCAGCGTGCTTCCTTGACTCTGCGGTCACGCAGGATTACCCGGTGACCGGCTATGGCCTGTTGTACCGCTACGGTCTGTTCCGCCAGTCCTTCGAGAATGGCCACCAGAAAGAGGAGCCAGATGTGTGGATGGAAAATGGCTACGAGTTTGTGATTCGTCGCGCTTCTGAGCAGCGCCGCGTTCACTTCGACGACATGGACGTCCGCGCGATTCCTTATGACATGCCAATCACTGGCTACGGCACCGACAACGTGGGTACGTTGCGTTTGTGGAAGTCTGAACCGATCAATGAGTTCGATTACGATGCCTTCAACTCCCAGCGCTTCACCGACGCGATTGTCGAGCGCGAGCGCGTCATGGATATCTGCCGCGTGCTCTACCCCAACGACACCACCTACGAGGGCAAGGTGCTGCGCGTTCGCCAACAATACTTCTTCGTATCTGCGTCCTTGCAGGCGATGATCGATAACTACATCGAGCACCACGGTTCCGACCTGCGCGGGTTCGCTAAGTACAACAGCATCCAACTCAATGACACCCACCCGGTTCTGGCCATCCCGGAGCTGCTTCGTTTGCTGCTTGATGAGCACGATTTGTCGTGGGACGACGCGTGGAAGGTCGTGACCGAGACCTTTGCCTACACCAACCACACCGTGCTGGCCGAGGCGCTGGAGAGCTGGGAAGTCTCCATCTTCCAGAAGCTGTTCTGGCGCATCTGGGAGCTCGTGGAGGAAATCGACCGCCGCTTCCGCGAGGACATGGCTACCAGGGGCCTCGATCAAGGGCGCATAGACTACATGGCGCCTGTGTCCAATGGCCAGGTGCACATGGCATGGATTGCCTGCTACGCCGCGTACTCCATCAATGGTGTGGCTGCACTGCACACGGAGATCATCAAGGCCGACACGCTGTCCGAGTGGCACGAGCTGTGGCCGGAGAAGTTCAACAACAAGACCAACGGCGTTACCCCGCGTCGCTGGTTGAAGATGTGTAACCCGCGCTTGGCCAAGCTTTTGACCAAGCAGTCCGGTTCGGATGAGTGGGTCACTGACCTCACCAAGCTCGCTGAGCTGGCTGAGTTGGCGGAGAATGAGAAGGTTCTGCGCAAGCTCATGGAGATCAAGCACAAGAACAAGGTGGACTTCGCCCAGTGGGTAAAGGAGCACCAAGGCGCCGAGGTAGATCCGGATTCGATTTTCGACGTTCAGATCAAGCGCCTGCACGAGTACAAGCGCCAGCTCATGAACGCCCTGTACATCTTGGACCTGTACTTCCGTATCAAGGAAGACGGCGAATCCGTACCGAAACGTACCTTCATCTTCGGTGCCAAAGCGGCTCCGGGTTACGTGCGTGCCAAGGAAATCATCAAGCTCATCAACGCCATTGCGGAGTTGGTGAATAACGACGAGGACACCCGCGACATCATTCGCGTGGTCTTCGTAGAGAACTACAACGTCTCTCCTGCCGAGCACATCATCCCAGCGGCGGATGTTTCCGAGCAGATTTCCGTTGCTGGTAAAGAGGCTTCCGGCACGTCCAACATGAAATTCATGATGAATGGCGCTTTGACGCTGGGCACGATGGACGGCGCGAACGTTGAGATCGTGGAGGCCGTTGGCGAGGACAACGCCTACATCTTCGGTGCACGAAACGAGGAGATTCCGTCCCTGCGCGAATCCTACAACCCTGGCGAGCTGTACAACACGGTTCGAGGCCTCAAGCGTGTCCTCGATGCGCTTAACAACGGCACGTTGGGCCACGAGAATTCCGGCATGTTTGGGGACCTGCGCTCTTCGCTTCTCGACGGCCAGGGAGTACATGCCCAGGACACCTACTACGTCCTCGGTGACTTTGAGTCCTACCGCGAAGCACGCGACCGTATGGCCAATGATTACGTCGCCGCCCCACTCGACTGGGCGAAAAAGGCATGGCTCAACATCTGCCTGTCTGGCCGCTTCTCTTCCGACCGCACGATTGCCGACTACGCCAACGAAGTGTGGAAGCTCAACCCCGCTCCGATTAACCGCTAACCGCAGGCACGACTAGTAGGCGCTAGGGATCTTCCCTAGCGCCTTTTGCGCGTGTGGTGGTCGAATCTTAAGGCGGCGGCCGCAGGTCTTGTTTGATAAACACCGGCTTGCCTGACTTGGGCGATATCCAGGCCAGCCGGCCGCCCACCCGGCCGATACGTCCGCGGTGGGCTGGTCCGGCAGGGTCGTCTTGGTTGAGGCCATTGTGATAAGCGCACAACGGAACCAGGTTGTCGAGGTTAGTCATCCCACCACCTCGCCACGATTCGATATGGTGGATCTGACATTCGTCGAAAGGCACCTTACAGCCTGGCCATACGCAATGGCGGAAGCGTGCTTTGAGGATTGCACGCTGCTTATCGTTGGCCACGCGCTGAGTCCGGAAAGCGTCTATGGGCCCTTCCAGCGGATGCACCAGCACGGCCTCGCCATGGTGGGAAAGCGCTCGTTGAATATACTGCGCCCCAGACATGACCGCACCATTGCTGAGCTCGATGGTGACTTCCTCACCGTCGCCGTCAACGATGCGGTCGAGCTGGTCCAGATACACAATCGCCGAGGTATGAACTTTTACTACCCCGCTATCGCTTCCTCCTGCGACCAAAGCCCGGAATCCTTCCAGCTCTCCTTCTGCATGACGGAGCAGGGCGCGGAAGTCGGCAATGGTTAGCGCAGTGTCGGTGATGCGGATGGACCCGAGTCCGTTGGCGTGACGGGAGTGTGTAACCTTCGGAGCCGGTTGCGGTGGGGTGAGGATTTCGCGCAGTCGCTTGCGGGCGACAAAGTCGATGCGGTTGCCCGGAGTCTGGCACAGCTCGACGCGCAGGTCCCACGCTTGTCGCTGGCCGCGCACCCGCGAGACATACTTCTCAATCTGCCCCAGCGTGCTGAGACCATGGCGCTGGCGCCGCGCACCGGCGACCGCCCGCGCTTGTTTGCGGCTAAAAGGTGTCTTGCCATAGTAAACCGCTGTAAGGGTGAGCAGGAAGTCGGCGTCGTCAGGCGCGGCTCCCATGGAAACCATGTCAGACTTACTCAGCGCAGCTGCCTCGGCGAGGAGTTCCACGCCGAGGGCACGCGCCTGAAAATACGTCTGAAGGTTCATACCTCACACGCTAGAAGCATCTCCCAGGCCCCTACAAGAGCGATTTCTAAGCCTGTGGATAACTCCCGCAAAAATCTGCTTTTTCACAGCCTCAGATGACCCGACAACAAAGTTATCCCCAAAACCACGAAACCCCCTGCGCGAGGCAGGGAGTCAACGAGTGAGAATTAGTTGCTCTCACCAAGCATGTGGCACTGAATCATGTTGGTGTTGCCTGCGATTCCCGGAGGAGTACCGGCGATAACCACGATGAGGTCGCCTTCCTTGTAGTTTTCCATAGCAAGCAGAGAACGATCGATGGTGGCCATCATGTCGTCAGTGGAGTCGACAGCGTCGCTCAAGAAGGTCTGAGCGCCCCAGGTCAGGGCAAGCTGCGAACGGACAGCTGGGTCCGGTGTAAAGGCCAACAGCGGCAGCTTGGAGTGCAGACGAGCGACGCGCTTTGCGGTGTCACCGGAGGTGGTGAACGCAACGATTGCCTTCGCGTTGAGGCGCTCTGCGATATCGCGAGCCGAGTAGGACACAACGCCGCGCTTGGTGCGTGGAACGTGCGACAGCGGCGGAACCTGTCCGCCAGACTCAGCGTTCTGGACAATGCGACTCATAGTGCGGACGACGTTCTGCGGGTCGATACCAACGGAAGTTTCTCCGGAGAGCATCACGGCATCGGCGCCATCAAGGACGGCGTTGGCGACGTCGGAAGCCTCGGCACGGGTCGGGCGCAAGTTGCTGATCATGGAATCCAGCATCTGGGTAGCCACGATGACTGGCTTGGCGTTCTCGCGTGCAATCTGGATAGCGCGCTTCTGGAAGAGCGGAACCTGCTCGAGCGGAACCTCAACGCCGAGGTCGCCGCGAGCAATCATGATGGCGTCGAAAGCCAGAACGATGGACTCCAGAGCATCGACTGCCTCTGGCTTCTCCAGCTTCGCGATGACAGGAATGCGACGGCCTTCCTCATCCATGATGGCGTGAACCAAGTCCACGTCAGCTGGCGAGCGCACGAAGGAAAGCGCAATCATGTCGACGCCCAGCTTCAGGGCGAAGCGCAGGTCGGCGATGTCCTTCTCGGACAGGGCAGGCACGGAAATGTCCATGCCTGGCAGGGAAACACCCTTGTTGTTAGACACTGGGCCACCCTCGGTGACCTCGCATACGACGTCGTTGCCGTCCACTTCCTTACAGACAACGGCGACCTTGCCGTCGTCGATAAGCAGGCGGTCACCTGGCTTCGCGTCGTTGGCCAGGTTCTTGTAAGTGGTGGAAACTCGGTCGTGAGTGCCCTCGACGTCATCCACGGTGATGCGGACGATTTCGCCGTCTGCCCACATCTCTTCGCCATTGACGAAGCGACCGAGACGGATCTTTGGCCCCTGCAGGTCGGCGAGGATGCCGACTGCCCGGCCAGTCTCGTCCGTTGCTTCACGAACCCAACGGTAGTTGGCTTCGTGATCGGTGTGATCACCGTGGGACATATTGAGGCGTGCTACGTCCATACCCTCGCGCACGAGGCCAAGGATTCCGTCCTTGCTTGCCACGGCCGGTCCCAGAGTACAAACGATTTTGGTTCTTCTATCCAGCATTGAAAGCCCTATTCACGTCGGAAATGCTAACGCCACCCAACGTACCCGCGTTCGCGCTCAACGGCCACTGCAAAAGCCAACACAAAACCTCACGCCCACAGAAAAATCTTTGGGAAACCGGGTAAAAAGGACCTTAAAACGGTCACAAACGGGCGTGAGCGGGCAGAATGGCCACGCGTCAAAGAAGCATAAACGCTGCCAAATTCCTAGTGTGATTCAGCCGACGCTCTTGACGACGCCCCCTCATCCCCGCGTGGATTGACTTCCTCCGGGCTTTCCTGCCCGCGCGGCAGACGGAAGAACACAATGAGCGCCACCACAAACAGAACCACCGAAACAATGACGTTGATGCGCAACCCGAATACCAACGTGGCCTCGTCGGCTCGCATGTTCTCCACGAAGAAGCGGCCCAACGTATAGCCCGCCACGTAGAGGGCAAAGAGACGACCATGGCCCAGTTTCCAAGCTTTTTGCGCCCACAACAGGAACAGGCACACGAGCACGTTCCACACCAGTTCGTAGAGGAAGGTCGGATGCACGGAGGTCATAACCTCGCCCGTGGAGTGCCCGGAGACTGGTGCGTACTCCCCCGCCTCGTTAACGCGGTAGAAGATATCAAGTGCCCACGGAACGTCGGTAGGGCGCCCGTAGAGTTCCTGGTTGAACCAATTACCCAAGCGTCCGATGGCTTGGGCCAGGATGAGGCCGGGGGCGACGGCGTCGGCAAACGGCGCCATGGGCACCTTTTTGACCTTGAACATGACCCAGATAGCAAACACGCCAAGCGCCACCGCGCCCCAGATGCCGAGTCCACCGTTGGTGACTTTCAGCGCATCGACCGGGTTGCAGTCCGCGCAGAAGTACTTCTCGTGGTCAGTGATGACGTGGTACAAACGCCCACCAATGATTCCGGCCGGGATGATGACAATCGCGGCATCCCACACCACATCTGGGTTGCCGCCGCGCGCTACGTAGCGCCGGTGAGTCATCCACATCGCCACCAGAATGCCTGCAATGATGCAGAATGCGTACGCACGCAGCGGAATTGGACCAAGATGCCACACGCCTTGCGGCGGGGAGGGGATATTCGCGAGGATTTGCACGCTAAACAGTTTGCCCTATGTGACGCCGCCTAGTCCATCTTGCGCGAGGGACACGCAGGGTGTTGGCCCGCCGCCACCAAGGAACGTGCCGCAGCCGCTGGGTCTTGGGCGGCCATGATCGCCTCGCCAACCAACACCGCATCCGCCCCCTGCGAAGCATAGGAGAGCACGTTGCGCGGCGAATTCACGCCACCAATCGCGATGCGGACAATCGATTCCGGCAGGCCCGGCACAATCTCCGAAAAGGCCTCGCGGTTAATCGCATCCGAGACCACCGACCACGCATTAATGGCCACCACGCTGCCGCCGGCTTTGATAGCGCGGTCGACCTCGTCGCAGGACCGGACCTCCAAGATGGCCGTCATCCCTAAGGACTCGATGCGGTCGAGCAGAGCCTCCAAACGTGCCTGTTCCAAAAGCTCCACCTGCAGCGGCACGGCGTCGGCGCCGTAACAGCGCGCCTCGTGAATCTGATATGGGTCCACCACGATGTCACGGCAAATCATCGGGATATCAATGGCTGAGCGCGCCGCGCGCATGTCTTCCAAAGAACCGTGGAAACGGCGCCTATCCGTCTGGCACGCCATCAAATGCACGCCGGTATCCGCCAGCTGGCGCGCCATCGCCGCCACCGATTCCGGCGAGTCCAAGTGAGCGATTTCGCCCGCATAGGGAATGGCGCGTTTGATTTCAGTGATGATCGAGCAGCCGTTACGCAACAGCGCAGCGCGTACGTCACGGGGCTCTTCCATGGAGCGGGAGCGAGCCTTGATGTCCTGAAAGGAGACACGGGCCTCGCGCACGGCGACGTCGTCAAGCACACCTGCTATCAGGTGGTCTACCGCGATAGGTGTGGACATCAGCACCTCCCTCCATAAGGGCGTTTTAGATCACACTTAGGCTATCGCGTCAACACCTCGAATCTAAAATCTAGTCCCGTTTTACATCCGTGGGATCAATGTCATTGTCGAGGGCGTCCCACATCACGCGGCCGGAGTCGGTGGTGGTTTCCAGTTCCTCGGCGATCATCTCCTGGCGGGCGGCGGGGGTTTCGTACTTGGTGGAGCGCGGCTTATCGACGCCCGGCTTACGCACCAGGAGGACCGCTCCAAACAGGGCCACTGCCGCGCCGATAATCGCGATGACCGGCCCGACCTTGGAGACCTCGGTGCCAATCACGATAGCCCAGTCCGAGATGTGTGCGCCGTTGACGGCATTTTCGTCGGAGGAGCCGGCGCGCAGGAGTTCCTGGGCGCGGGCGGCGTCCGCGCCGTAGGTCAGCAACGACACTGGGTTCCATGCCACGGCGGCGGCCGCGACGGCGCATACGGCAGCCACCACGCGGCGGGCTGTACGACGCAGCGCAGCACCCGCGACAGCGCCCACGAGGAGCACCAAGGTCAACGCGATAAGCTCCAGCGACCAGAAGGAGCCGATCATGTCCACGATGCTGAAGCCGGATTTATCGTCCTCCACTGACGCGATGGCCCAGGTCATGCGAGATGAAAGCCACAACAGGATTGCTCCAACTGCGATAAGGAGCGGGCCGATACGGCGTGCCATCTAAAAAGCGCCTCCCAAAAGGTCACGAGAATCAAAGCAGGTGCGGTCCCCCGTGTGGCAAGCCGCGCCTTCTTGGCGAACTGTAATCAGGATGGTGTCGCCATCGCAATCCAGACGGACGCCGAGGACCTGTTGGGCATGCCCCGAAGTCTCGCCCTTAATCCAGTAGGACTGGCGCGAGCGCGAATAATACGTGCCCTTACGCGTGGCCAGGGTGTGGGCCAGCGCGTGGTCATCCATCCACGCCATCATGAGGACCTCGCCCTGCTCGGATTGCGCGATGGCGGGCACCAGACCTGCCTCGTTGCGCTTGAGGAGCGCCGCGATGGCAGGGTCGAGTTCGTAGTCTGCGGGGTTGCTCACTGGCGCACCTCGTAAGAGGCCTCGGCAAGCGCGTCCTTGACCTCCGCGATCGAGACCTCACCGAAGTGGAAGATGGAGGCGGCCAGTACTGCGTCGGCACCCGCGGCTACGGCCGGCGGGAAGTGCTCCGCCTTGCCCGCCCCGCCGGAGGCAATCACAGGGATGTTCACCGCCGCGCGCACCTTTTCAATGAGCTCGATATCGAAGCCGGCTTTGGTGCCGTCGCCGTCCATGGAGTTGAGGAGGATCTCCCCCACGCCCAGCTCCGCACCGCGCACAGCCCATTCGATAGCGTCAAGGCCCGCCGACTTCGTGCCGCCGTGCGTAGTGACCTCGAAGCCGGAAGGCTGCTCAGCACACCGGCGGGCGTCGACGGAAAGGACGATGCATTGGGAACCGAAGACGTCGGCAAGCTCGCGGAGCAACTCCGGGAGCGCAATCGCGGAAGAATTCACGGAAACCTTATCCGCCCCGGCGCGCAGGAGCTCGCGCACGTCGCCCACGGAGCGCACACCGCCGCCCACGGTCAGCGGGATGAAGACCTGATCCGCAGTGCGCTTGACGACGTCGATCATCGTTCCGCGCCCATCCTTCGACGCGGAGACATCGAGGAAGGTCAGCTCGTCTGCTCCGAGCTCGTCGTAGCGAGCCGCAAGCTCGACTGGGTCGCCTGCATCACGCAGGTTCTCGAAGTTCACGCCTTTGACGACGCGGCCATTGTCTACGTCAAGACAAGGAATAACACGCACGGCCAGCGCCATTGCGTCCTCCTAAAAGATAAAGGTTGGAAAGCTAAGCTAGCGGTGGCGAGCCACGATGTCGAGGAGCGCGGCATGCACCTGCGGGGTGCCAGCCACAAGGCCGCGGGAGGACGGAGTCCACTCGTTGCCTTCGGGATCGGTGGCGATACCACCAGCTGCCTTGATGAGCAGGGCACCCGCAGCGTTGTCCCACGGGTGCGGCGAGAAGTTGACCACGCCGTCAAACACTCCTTGGGCCACAAACGCGGAGTCCACGCCCACAGAACCGGTCATGCGCGGGCGCAGGCCGGTCTCGCGGATCTCGTGGAAGATGTCCGTAGGCAAGTGCGAGGAGCAGCCGACGTGGCCGCGGGCCTCGTCGAAGCCGGTAGCGGGGCCGCCGATGGAGCGCAGCTGCATGCCGTCGGCCGCCACGAGTCGGCGCCCCAGCAGCGGGAAGTCCGCGACCGCCACGACGGGCGCGCCCTCGTGGATGAGGCTGACCAAGATGCCGCACAGCGGATTGCCCGCGGAGTAGTTGGCCGTACCGTCGATGGGGTCGACGACCCACATGGTGGAACCAAACTCTGCCGCATCATCACCGCCGAAGCTCGTGGATTCCTCGCCATAGACCTCAATGCCCGTGAGCTGCGTGAGGTGCAAGCGCAGTTGTTGCTCAATCTGCAGGTCTACCTCGGTGGCAAAGTCGCCTTCGCCCTTAAAATGGGCAGGCGGCGCACCTAAGCCGGAGCGGAAAAGCTCCTCTACTTGGTCAACGGCCGCCTCGGCAAAGGCCACCAGCTCACGGGGTTGGGTCATGGCTTAGCGCTCCTCGATGGGGTCAATGTAGTCCTCTTCCGGCAGCGGTTCCACCTCGGCCACGGCGGCCAAGGCTTCCTCGAGGCTAAACCGACCCTCGTAGAGCGCCTTGCCGATAATCGCGGAGTCGATGCCCTCGTTCTCATAAAGTGCGAGCTCGCGGAGGTCATCGAGGGTAGAAATGCCGCCCGACGCCGTTACCTTGGCGTCGGTAGCCGCGGCGACCTCGCGCAGCAGCTGAACGTTAGGGCCTTCCAGCGTGCCGTCCTTGGACACGTCAGTGACCACAAAGCGCGTGCAGCCCGCAGCGTCGAGGCGCTCGAGCACCTCCCAGAGGTCGCCACCGTCGGACACCCAGCCGTTGCCGCGGGTACGCCATTCGCCATCCTCCAAACGCACGGCGAGGTCAACGGCTATCTTGTCGCCGTGCTCTGCCAACACCTTTTCGATCCACTCCGGATTCTCCAGCGCCGCAGTACCGATGTTGACGCGGCGTGCGCCGGTAGCCAGCGCGCGGGCCAGCGACTCGTCGTCACGAATGCCGCCGGTGAGCTCGACCTGAATATCGAGCGAGGAGGTAATCTCGGCCATCAGCTCGTAGTTAGAGCCGCGGTTAAACGCTGCGTCCAGGTCCACGAAGTGCAGCCACTCCGCGCCCTGCGCCTGCCACTTCTCCGCAGCTTCGCGGGGTGCGCCATAGGACTTTTCGGTTCCGGCTTCGCCCTTATCTAGGCGGACGGCTTGGCCATCGACGACGTCGACAGCGGGCAACAAAGTAAAGCTCATAGTTTCAAATCCTATTTAAAGCGTGTTCATCCAGTTGCGTAACAAACGGGCCCCTACTTCCCCGGACTTCTCCGGATGAAACTGGGTAGCCCACAACGCGCCGTTTTCTGCTGCGGCCACGAAGCGGTCGCCCCCGTGCTCGGCCCAGGCAACCTTGGGCGGCTCGGTAATTTCGGTGCTCAGCTCCCACGAACGCGCGCCATAAGAATGCACGAAGTAGAAGCGTTCGTGCGGGTCAATACCGGCGAACATCTGGGAGCCCTCCGGAATCTCCACGACGTTCCAGCCCATGTGCGGCAGCACGTCTGCCTGCAGCTTCTCGATTCGGCCTGGCCACTCGCCACAGCCGGCGGTTTCAATACCATGCTCGTTACCGGCGTCGAAAAGCACCTGCATTCCCACGCAGATACCTAGTACCGGCCGGCCGCCCGCCAGGCGCTGGCCGATGATGCGCGGACCCTGTGCCTTCTTCAGCCCTTCCATGCAGGCGGCGAAAGCGCCGACTCCGGGCACCACGAGGCCGTCTGCCTCCACGGCAACTTTTGGGTCTGCAGTCACGGTGACCTCGGCCTCCGCGTGCTCCAGCGCGCGCTGCGCGGAACGCAGGTTACCTGCACCGTAGTCCAGCAGAACAACATTCTTCCGTGTCATGGGCTATACCTTACGCAACCTTCTCAACCGTGTTTGGATATCGTGAGTTTCGCTCACGCGGGTCTTGCCCAGCACCATATCTGTGACAGTGAGCAGCAGTCCGCCCGCGATAATCGCCGCGCCCACCCCGAAGGCGCCGCTATAGCCGGAGCCTGCGACGATGGCGCCCAAGACGGTGGAACCTAGGCCGGTGCCGGCGTCGTAGAAGATGTTCCACACGGCGGAGGCCTCGGAAATCTTTTCGCGCGGCACGCGGTTAAACATGGACAGCAGTGCCTCGTTTTGCGCGATGCCGAAGGAACCACCATAAATCACCGCGCCAAGCACAAGCAGCCACAGGGACCAGCCCTGTCCCAGCGTCAGCGCGATAAGCCCCACGC
This sequence comes from Corynebacterium sp. HMSC05D08, assembly GCF_001807215.1. Taxonomy (NCBI): domain Bacteria; kingdom Bacillati; phylum Actinomycetota; class Actinomycetes; order Mycobacteriales; family Corynebacteriaceae; genus Corynebacterium; species Corynebacterium sp. HMSC05D08. The sequence continues at coordinate 200,999 of NZ_KV788340.1, forward strand.
CCAGCGCCGCAGCGACCTGCGCCGGAATATAGAGGGTTCCGGGCCTGCCGAGTCGATCAGCGACCACGCCCGCCAGGTAGCGCAGCACCATCGCCGCAGCACCCACGACGGACAGCAGGAGTCCGCCGACGGCCGCGCCCTTTACCGGGTCCAGTTCACGGGCGGCAGGAGCGATGAACGTGGACACCACGCCGTAGCTCATGGAGAAGGTGGTCAACGCGAGCGCCGGCACGGCGACGAGTTTCCACATCGGCGCCACCGCGTATTGCTGCGGCGCCGCGCTTGGCCGCGCCGCCTTCAGCCGCGGCACCCGCAAGCACATGAGAAAGCCCACGATGCCGATGATTCCAGCAGTGATGTAGACGGTACCGAATCCCCACGCCTGCCCCATGGCGATACCAGCGGGCAGGAACAGCATCTGCGAGAAGCCGATGAATACGCCGATCATGCCGGTGGCCTTGCCGAGCAGGCGGGGCGGGGTGATCTCCGCAATGAGCGCGTTTTCGGCCACAGTCAGCGCGCCGAAGCCAATTCCGCGCAGCGCGGAGAAAAGCAGCACCACCCAGGCCTCGTTACCGAGGAGGTGGCCGAAGGCGGGCACGCCAAGCAGGAGTGCGGACGCAGCCATCACCGGACGATAACCAAAGCTGCGCAGCATTCGCGGGGTCGCGATCTGGGTCATGACCGTCGTAGCCATGAAGGCACCCGTGGACGCGCCGGCGAGGGTGGCCGAGCCGCCGGATTCAAGAACCGCGAGCGGAACTACCGGCAAGAGGATCGACCACGCGCTAAAGGCCGCCGCCACAGCCACCATCGTTGCTGCGTATCCAGGCACCGACCACACAGACGCCTGTGTCTTGCGGCTCACTGCCCCATCACCCCAAACATCCACGCTAAAGCCGCCGCTGCGGAGACCGCCCCGAGAACAGCTGCGACAAGCGTAAAGAACTTAGAACCCTGCTGGTACGCCGACCACGCGCCGCCAAAGAGCAGGCCCGCCACGAGGAACAGGATCAGGATCATGATGTTGCCAGAAATCAGAGCGCTCCCTTCGTGGAAGGAATTCCCTTCACGCGCGGGTCAGACTCCACGGCCTGGCGCAGCGCGCGGGCCACGGCCTTGTACTCCGCTTCGGTGATGTGGTGGGGGTCGCGTCCGTAGCGCACGTTGAGGTGCAGCGTGGTCGCGGAATGGGTAGCCAAGGTCTCGAAGAAGTGGCGGTTAATCACGGTGGCGTAGTGGCCACCGATGACCTGCCACTGCATGCTCTCCGGCTCGCCGTTCATGACAAAATATGGGCGGCCAGAGATGTCGATGACAGCCTCGACGAGGGTCTCGTCCATCGGCAGCAACTGGGAACCGAAACGGCGGATGCCGGCCTTGTCACCGAGGGCGTCGGCAATAGCGCGTCCCAGCACAATCGCGGTGTCCTCGACCGTGTGGTGAGCGTCGATCTCGATATCGCCTTGGGCGTGAATTTTCAGGTCGAAGCTGCCGTGCGTGCAAAACGCACCCAGCATGTGGTCAAAGAACGGCAGCCCAGTGCTGATGTCTGATTTGCCGGAGCCATCGAGATTGATCTCGATTCGGATCCGGGACTCTGAGGTCACGCGTTCGGCGGTACCGATGCGATCTGCCATTACCTGTCTCCTTCGCTTTCAGCCGGTGTAGAAGCGCCTAAGACTTTACCGGCAAGCTCTTCTGCGGCGGCAAGGAAGGCATCGTTTTCCTCCGGCAGGCCGATGGTGGTGCGCAGAAAGCCCGTTTGGCCGACGTCGCGAATGAGCACCTGACGCTCCAAGAATTGCTCCCACACCGTGTGCTGGTCTGCAAAGTGTCCGAAGAATACGAAGTTGGACTCGCTGGGCACGACGAAGTAACCGAGCTCCTGCAGCTTGGCGACGACCCTGTCACGCTCAGCCGCCAGCTTGGCCACTGTGGCAAGCGTGTCCTCGCTATAGCGCAGAGCGACGGTGGCGGCCGCCTGCGACAGAACCGACAGGTGGTACGGAAGACGCACGAGCATGACTGCCTCGACGAAGGCTGGGTCAGCCACGAAATAGCCCAAGCGGCCACCTGCGAAGTCGAAGGCCTTGGACATGGTGCGGGAGACCACGAGCTTGGTGGGGTACTTCTGCAGCAGTGTGATGGCCGAGGGCGAGTCGGAGAATTCCATGTAAGCCTCGTCCAGGATCACGATTCCGGGAGCGGCCTGGATGATCTTCTCCACGAGCTCGATCGGGGTGACGTCGCCGGTGGGATTGTTGGGCGTGGTCACGAAGACAACATCAGGCTGGTGCTCCGCGATGGCTGCGAGCGCAGCGGACTTATCGATGCGGAAGTCCTCACCGCGGGGGCACGCGATGAACTCCGTCTGGGTGCCCGCACACAAGATGGGGTGCATGGAGTAGCTCGGGGTAAAGCCCAATGCCTTGCGGCCTGGGCCGCCGAATGCCTGCAGCAGTTGCTGCAAAACCTCGTTGGAGCCATTGGCGGCCCACAGGTTTTCCACGCCCACGCGCACGCCGGTCTGCTTGGTGATGTATTCAGCAAGCGCCGTGCGCAGCTCTACCGCGTCACGCTCTGGGTAGCGGTTGAGGCTCGTCGCCTGCTTCTCAATGGTGCGCACCAAGTCGTTGACCAGCGCCTCGCTCGGTGGATAAGGGTTCTCGTTGGTATTGAGCTGGTTGTCCACCCGCAGCTGCGGAGCACCGTAGGCGGACTTTCCGCGCAGTTCTTCGCGCAGCGGAAGATCGTTGAGTTCAGCCATGGTTCTAGTTCTCCTTAAAACGGGCTGCGATGGATTCGCCGTGAGCGGGAAGCGCCTCGGCGTCAGCAAAAGCAATGACGTTAGCGGAAATGTCTTCCAGCGCAGCGCGGTCATACTCAATGAGGTTGACCGGGCGCAGGAAAGTGTGGGTGGACAGGCCCGCGCTAAAGCGCGCGGTGCCGGAAGTCGGCAACACGTGGTTAGAGCCCGCCGAGTAGTCGCCCAGCGGCACCGGCGAGTAATCACCCACAAAGATGGCGCCGGCGTGTTTGATGCGCTCGGCTACCTCACGGGCATTCGCGGTGTGGATTTCTAGGTGCTCTGCGGCGTAGGCATCCGCTACGGCGATGCCGGCCTCGAGGTCATCTACCAAGATAATTCCGGACTGCTCACCTTCGAGAGCCTCCCGCACACGATCGGCGTTGCGAGTGACCTCGAAACGCGAGGCAACCTCGGCGTCGACAAGCGCGGCGAAATCCGCGTCATCCGTAATGAGCACGCTCGCCGCCAGCGGATCGTGTTCTGCCTGGGAAATAAGGTCATAGGCCACGTAGATAGGGTTCGCCGTGGAATCCGCCAAGATGGCAATCTCCGTGGGGCCTGCCTCGGCGTCCGTTCCCACCACGCCGCGCACTAGGCGCTTGGCGGCCGTGACGAAGATGTTGCCCGGACCAGTGATGATGTCCACCGGCTCCAACACAGCCTCGCCCGTTTCGGGTTCGTCGTCGCCGTAGGCCAAAAGTGCCACAGCCTGGCCACCCCCGACGGCCCACACCTCGTCAACGCCGAGCATGTGGCAGGTTGCAAGAACGGTGGGGTGCGGCAGACCGCCGAACTCCTTTTGCGGCGGCGACGCCACTACCAGCGCGGAAGCACCGGCCTCCTGGGCTGGAACCGTGTTCATGATGACAGAGGATGGGTACACCGCCTTGCCGCCCGGCACGTATAGACCCACGCGTTCGATGGGCTGGAACACCTCGGTGACCGTGGCGCCTGGGGCAAGCGTCGTGGTGTGCGAGCTAGGCTTTTGTTCGGCGTGCACCTTACGAACGCGCTTGATGGATTCTTCGATTGCTGCGCGTACCTTGTCGTCGAGTTCCGTTGCTGCCTTGGCCAATTCCTCAGCAGGCACACGCACCGTTGCGGGGCGCACGCCGTCGAATTGCTCGCCGAAGCCAAGTGCGGCACCAGCGCCACCGTCACGGACCGCATGGACCATCGGAGCAACCTTATCCACATAGGCGGCAACGTCTGCACCTCCGCGCGGAAGGACACGACGCAACTGGGATGCCGTGAGCTGCTTTCCGCGGAGGTCGATGGTGTGCAACATGCTTGAATCTTCCTTTTCGGTTGGTTTTCTAGATTCCGCTGGCCAATTAGGGGACCACTGTGGCCTCATTGTAGGCCACAACTTCTTGGACTTTTTCTATAGCCAAACCAATATACTAACGCCAAATTCGCAGCGCGGGGCCATGTTTAGGTAATAGAATTAAGCAGCACCATATCCACGCATCATCGGTACGTAGATTAAGGAAGGCAGGGCTCGCGCATGGACGAATTCGATCCGGAAGCCGAACTGAGCCCTTCTCCGGGCGAGCTGTTGCTCATGAGCGTTGCACGCATTGCGGCAACCAACGGCATCCATTGCATTCACGTCAGCGATGAGTTACTCATTTTCCCCCATTCAGTACTGGGAGAGACCCGTGTATGCATGGATCCGGAGGGCGAACCGGTGTTGCGGTTTTATACGACACCGAGCGGCCACCTGAGCTTCGCGGAGGTCTCCGCAGCAGGCGAATTCGCCAACGACTGGAACCATGACTGCATTTCCCCACGCATAGTGCTCGACTATGACGACCCCACCGCAGTGACAGTGTGGGGCCACACGTTCTTGGTGGTCCAAGACTCCCCCACCACCGAACAGCTAGAGGCTACCTTGACCCCGGCGTTGCGTAATTCGGAGCTGTTTTTAGAAGCGCTTGGCGACGCCTTCCCTTCCCTCCGGCAGGCACCACCCTCACTGTCGATTACGTCGTTAGAGATGGACCATACGGACGAGGAATCAGATACGGTTCGTCCGGTCGACGTGGAACGAATTGAGGAGATTCTGCGCAAGCTCGGGATAAACCGCTTTCAAACCGATTCTTCGCAGTCCATCTACGCGTGGATTAACGACGTTTTGTTCGCATTCGTAGTCGACGTGGGGCCGAGTTTCATTATCAAAGGCCACTGGGATCCGAATTTCCGCGGCGAAGACTTCACCCGCATATTCCTGACCTGCAATGATTGGAATCGCACCAACCACTCGGCGGCGGCATTTTGCCACTCAAACTCCGATGGCTTGCAGGTCCGCTTGGACTACGCGGTCATGACCGGTGGCGGAATGAGCGACGCGCAGATGCTCACCACCTTGGGACGAGGCATCAAGCACATCTTGCACGGAATCGATGACATTTCGCGGGAGTCGGTGGGCAATTCTCCTGTCGAATGGCCTTAAAACGTAAGCTAGGGCCCCACGAGGGCCCCGGCATGCACGAATACGGGGATTCGAACTAGGTTTTATTCCACGCTTGCGTACTTACCTGTCTTGGCAAGTGTCTCATTCTGCAAAAGGCTGTCAAAACCCAAAAGCGCAGAATAGCAGCAGGAACTTCCGACCCTACGCTCTTAAATAATTGACCCCGAAATCAGCTTTCCACCGAAGCGGCCTTCCCGGACCCGGCTGACGTTGGAACGTCCACGAACACCGCCGACCAATAGGCAAAGACAGCCATAAACGGCGAAACTATCCAGGCCACCCCCGGCGCGAACTTGGGAACAAACTCGACTAACTCCCCAGGATTTTCCGGCGCAGCCTGTGCCGTGACACCACCCACCACATAGAGTGCAGCGGCACCCGCCAAACAGGAGATGCCCACCCATAGTAGCTGCCCAACCCCACGGTATGCTTCGCCCCGCATATAAGAAATCATGCCAAAGACAAGCCCCAGAAACCCTACGAGCAGCACGTATACGATAAATGATGAGAACTGCACGTCCGCGACGTTCTCGATTGCATAACCGCCGCCTTCAACTCGACGCCCAGACAATGTGGGGCGCCACAGACCCCACAGAGCCCCAACCGCGGAGTAGACGACGAGAATTAGAGCTAGCAGCCCCGCACCAAAACCGAAAGGGCGCGGGATTGAAATCTGAGGATGGGACACCATACGTGACGAGGCCTGACTGTAGACGCGAGACATGAAAACCAAAAGAGGAAGTGCCGGAGCACTCCCCCTTTTTCTAAAGGACTTCGATACTTAGCTTTAAAACTTAAACCTCGCCGCAGAAAGTCCAGTTACCACCCTCGCGACGGAAGCGCATGGTAGAGCTGTCCACGCCCTGGTTAGTCTTGACGTTCACCGTTGCAGAGGCGTCATCGCCATTGACCACAACATCGTTAATGGATTCCACACCAACAGCATTCCAATCGAAGCCATTGAGCTGGCTTGTATCCTGGCCAGAAGCAGCGAGCATGTTCTTCAAGTCGTTCATTGGAACGTCCGGAATCTGGTTGTAGTCCATGTTGGCCATCTCAGCTCCCTGAGCATTCAGCACTGCAGAGCAGGTGTGATCCGGCATGTACTTAAAGAACTGACGCATCGTGGTGGTTTCGTACAAACCACGGACCAGCTGGTTAATGCCATCGACATCAGCCTGGCTTGCTGGCTCGCCCTGAACCGGTGGTACCGGAGCAGCGTTCTCGAGTGGGTTAGCGCCGCCTTCAAAAGGGTTCACCAAGGTCTCTGGAGCAGCAGCGGCGTCCGCGCCTTTCTTTTCCTTGTTTGCATCCTTCTCATCGCTAGCCTTAGCGTCCTTGCTTGACGCAGCCGACTTGTCTGCACTCTCGGAAGATTTGGATTTTGCGGATGGGGCTGCGGATGTTTTCTTATCGCCAGACTGAGCGTTGTTCGATTCATCGTCGCTTCCACACGCTACCAGTGCCATAGGCAGCACCATTGCTACGGCAACGAGGGACTTCTTCGCAGGGGTTAGAAAAGACAAGGGTTGGGCTCCTGAGATATACGGCTTTGCTCGATTCATCACAACGTGCCTCAACACGACGTGATGATAGACCTTGTGTTCAAGTGTCCAAGCAAGTTTCTGTTCTGGCCAATACTAACAAGCCGACGGTGAATATTACATGGCGGCAACCTTAAAGAAGTCTGTGAAACTTTGCCGCTTCTTGGAGATTCACTGTCAAATGTTAGCCCCATCACCCAGTTCGTCGAGTTACCTCCAATAATCACCCCGCATTTCACGCCCTATCAACCTTGCGGGCCAACCCTAGATTCGACGTCGGCACAAGCACTATCTATCTGGAATAACCAAAACCCAAGTTTCAAGTAGGTAAGATGATGCCGTGCAACTACACCGAGACCGCATTTTGTCCACAGCCCTTGAGCTCCTCAATTCTTATGGGCTTGCAGACGTAACGATGCGCCGAGTTTCCACCACGTTGGGCGTTGCCCCCGGTGCGCTGTATTGGCACGTTGCCAACAAACAAGCCCTCATCGCTGGAATGGCAGAGGAGATCCTCTCCCCAGTCGAGGGTTCCAACCCAGTTGATTTTGCCATGAACCTGCATGCCACCCTGATTAGCTGGAGGGACGGTGCGGAAGTAGCAAGTGCGGGTTTGGCTTTCCCCGATTCTCACGCGTGGGACGCCCTCATCAACAAGCTGTCGGCATCGTTTGATTCGATCAGCGACCAAACGGTTTCAGATGACAGCATTCATGCCGCAGCCTTAGCAATCGCGCATTTGGTGCTAGGAGCTACGCAGATGGAGCAATCCCAACAACAGTTGTTGGCCACCGCAGGCGAAGGTCAAACAATCGACCATGTCCCAGACATTCGGCGGGGCGTGGAAATCATCGTCAAAGGCCTCCGCGCCCCCATTTAAGCCTCTACTTTGCTCCCCTTGCCCGCTTTTCCTGCGGGTTTGCCGCTACATCCGTTCACGCCACGACCGTGTCCGCTTGATTCATTAAGCTCTAATGCATGACTGAAACCTCTGTTTCCCCGGTTGAAGCCTCGTCCAACGCTGACACCACGGCTGATGCAATTTCCCCGACTCAAGCATGGCCCGGTAAAGCTGCCCCACTGGGTTCAACCTTTGACGGCTCTGGCACCAACTTCGCTATCTTCTCTGAAATCGCAGAGCGGATTGAATTGTGCCTCATTGATCGCGATGGCTCCGAAGAACGCGTTGAGCTAACCGAAGTCAATGCTCACGTCTGGCACGCATATTTGCCAAACGTCGGACCCGGCCAGCGTTATGGCTACCGCGTCTACGGTCCATATGATCCAGACAATGGCCTGCGGTGCGACCCCAACAAACTCCTTGTGGATCCTTATGCGCGCGCTTTCGATGGCGACTTCGACGGTGATGCTTCCCTCTACTCCTACGACATCCATGCCGAAGAACCAGGCACTGGCCGCAACGAGGAAGACTCCCTCGGCCACACCATGCTTTCCGTAGTCATCAATCCATTCTTCGATTGGGCGGGTGACCGTCGTCCGCGCACTCCAGACAATGAAACGGTCATCTACGAAACCCATGTCAAGGGCATGACGATGACCCACCCGGACGTACCAGAAGATCTCCGCGGTACCTACGCAGGTATGGCGCACCCAGCCATCATCAACTACTTCAAAGAACTCGGCGTTACCGCAGTGGAGTTGATGCCGGTGCACCAGTTCCTGCAGGATGACCGCCTGCGCAATCTCGGCCTGCGCAACTACTGGGGCTACAACACCTTCGGTTTCTTCGCACCGCACCTGGACTACGCCCATGCCAAGAAGCCAGGCGAGGCGGTCGCCGAGTTCAAGGCCATGGTCCGCGCATTCCACGAGGAAGGCATCGAGGTCATCCTCGACGTGGTGTATAACCACACCGCCGAAGGAAACCACTTGGGCCCAACAATTGCTTTCCGCGGCATCGATAACCACGCTTATTACCGCTTGGTGGATGACAACAAGCGCCACTACATGGACTACACCGGCACGGGTAACTCCTTGAACGTGCGCCACCCTCACTCCCTGCAGCTCATCATGGACTCCCTGCGCTACTGGGTCACGGAGATGCACGTCGACGGTTTCCGCTTCGACTTGGCGTCGACGCTGGCGCGTGAGCTTGACGACGTCGACAAGCTCGCCACCTTCTTCGACTTGGTACAGCAAGATCCCGTGGTCAGCCAGGTCAAACTCATCGCTGAGCCGTGGGATGTGGGACATAATGGCTACCAAGTGGGCAACTTCCCACCGATCTGGAGCGAATGGAACGGCAAGTACCGCGACACGGTCCGCGACTTCTGGCGTGGCGAGCCCGCCACGCTGGGTGAGTTTGCGTCCCGCATCACCGGCTCTTCCGACCTGTACGCCAACAACGGCCGTCGCCCAACCGCGTCGATCAACTTCATCACCGCACACGATGGCTTTACGCTGCGTGACTTAGTCTCGTACAACGACAAGCACAACTCCGCTAACGGTGAGGACAACCGCGACGGCGAGTCCCACAACCGTTCGTGGAACCACGGCGTTGAAGGTCCCACGGATGACCAAGAAGTCAAGGCACTGCGTCGGCGCCAAGTACGCAACTTCCTAACCACGTTGCTCCTGTCCCAGGGCACACCGATGCTGTGCCATGGTGACGAATTTGGCCGCACCCAGGGCGGGAACAACAACGTCTACTGCCAGGACAATGAAACCTCCTGGATGGACTGGTCCTTGTTGGATGAGGAAAAGAGCGCCACAATGCTTGGGTTTACCAAGCGTGTACTCAACATTCGCCGCAATCACCCGGTGTTCCGCCGTGAGCGCTTCTTGGCCGGTGGCCCGCTGGGCTCGGACGTACAGGATCGCGACATCGCCTGGCTCGTTCCTTCCGGCAAGCTCATGACGCAGAATGACTGGGATCATGATTTTGGCCGCGCGCTGATGGTTTACCTCAATGGCAACGCGATTACTGAGACCACTGCCCGCGGCGAGCGCATCACCGATGATTCCTTCATCATGATCTTCAATGCCCACCACGGTGGCATTGAGTTCACCCTGCCCACCAAAGACTTGGGTGCACGCTGGCGTCTCATCGTCGATACTGCCGATTCCGGCGGATACCCCGCGGAGGAAACCTACATTGATGCGGAGGGTACGATCACAGTTCAACCGCGCTCGACGCTGATCCTTCGCCAAGAAGAGCCACCAGTCTTCGACGCTTAAGAATTTGTCCGCTTCCTCGGAAAGGTAGTTCGTGTCTTTTCACGCCCACGGCACCCATGTCGATGTCACCACTAAGGAGCTCGTGTTTTCTGCTTCATTGCTCGCGGCTTCCTTGGGGCATGCCAAGCAAGAGCGCATCGAGCTTGCCCAAGTCACCGGTGTGACCGTCGCCGAGCCATCGGCGACGAGCTTTGGGTACGTGGAGTTAGACGGCGTCGACAAGCGCGTGCTCTTCGCACCGAATCAGGATGCCGCTGCTTTTGCACGAGCGGTGGAGGCGGCGCTCAAGGGCGAGGCGCCCGCGGGCAGTGCTGGGGTCACCGGGCTGAACTTCACGGCAGTTGACGTGGAAACGGCCAACGACGACTGGGGCTCGGTGTGCCAGATCGGTGCGGTGCGTTTCCGCGATGGCCAAGAAGTGGAGTCACGCACCTGGCTGTGCACTCCCCCGCCGGGGCTTGAAGAATTCGCCGACATCAATATCTCCATCCATGGCATCAAGCCAGAAGATGTCGCGGATGCCCAACCTTTTGCTGCGGCCGCGGCGGAGCTTTTTGAGTTCCTGGGCGAGGATGTTCTCGTGGCCCACAACGCGCAGTTTGATTCGACTGCACTGCGCAGCGGCCTGCGCAAGGCCAGCGCCTCCATTCCGGAAATCACTCTGGCTTGTTCGTTGGCTTTGGCTCGTGACGCCTCGAAGGCCGGCGTGATCGACGTGGCTAACCACAAGCTGCCCACGGTGGCATCATTCTGCGGCGCGGAGGATTTCCAGCACCACGAGGCCACCGCGGATGCGCGCGCTGCTGGCGTCATCGTCGTGGACTTGGCTCGCCGTTTCGGGCACACCGGCTCCATCCACGAGCTGTTCCGTGGCCGCGAATTCACGCTGGGCAAGCTAGATTCCACGGCGATCATCCCGGTGCTGCGTGCACACACTGCGCCAACTTCTGCGGCTGACCTCGGAGCCGGAACAGACTTCCGCGACAACACCCGGCGCGCAGGCACGTCCAGCAAAAAGAGCTCGTCTGCAAAGAAGACCAACCGCGGTCCCGCCCCGTGGCAGTCCGTGGCTACTCCGGATACCATCCCAGAACCGAATCTTGATGCCGATCCCGAAGGCGCGCTGTTTGGCCAGAACGTTACCTTGACCGGTGAGTTCGAGCCCTTCGACAAGGGCTTGCTGTGGCGCGGCATCGCCGAACGTGGCGGTCAGGTGGGCAAGAACGTCACGAAGAAGACCACCATCTTGGTGTTGGGCGAATGGGCCACGAAGACCTCCAAAGAAAAGCGTGCGGAGGAGCTCATCGAGAAAGGCCAGGAAATCCAGCTGTGGCCTGCTTCCAAGCTTCTTGAAGAGCTGCAGCTCGACGCCCAGCCGCCCTTCTAGGCCTTCTTGCGCGGGGATTTAAATAATTCCGCCGGTTTAGGGAACCATTTGCGGGCGAGCACAGTCCAACAAAGGCAGACTCTCACCAAGATTTGCTCTCAAGGAATGTTCTCGCCATGACCACTACAATCACCGCACCACTCTCCCACCAACACCGCCACTTTCATCCCAAGTTCCCGAACTTGGATTCTGGTCCCGATTTTGAGGCGATCACTCTTGCCGGACTGTTGCCTGCTCTTGCACGGCGCAGGGACTTCAACGGCGTTACTCTCACGGACCAAGGATTCGGCGATACGCCCGCAGGGGTGCAGCTTTCGCGGGAGCTATCGATGTTATTCCTGCACTGCGATGAGTATTCGACGGACCCTACGGGCGCGGCGTCGTCAAGCGGCCCATTGGCCTGGGTATCGCATCGCACCCTTGGTGAGCTCAGTCTGTCCACACGGCAGGCATGGGACCTTGCAGCGGCGAACCTACAACGCCGGGCGCTAACGGACCAAGGACTCGAGTTTCGCACCCGCCGCGCCACGGAGCTGCTGCCTGGTTGCACCGAAGGAGTCCAGGTCGAGGCCTTGGGCGCACCAACGAGCTCGTGGTTGGCGCACCCACAGACCTTCGCCATCCTGGACCAGCATCTGCGGCGTCTCATCCGCGCGCAGAAGATTACCTACCTCGTCCCGGATCGCCGCACCGTCATCGCGCTCAACGATGCACCAATCGAGCGAGCGCGTTACTGGTCCCAGAAGCTGTCTGAGCAAAGGCGGTTGCGCGGCGCGGTATTGTCACCGCAGCCACTAGTATGGGCTAATGGATTTCCTCTCGAAGTGTAGAGGAACATTATGCCCGCGCTACCGTCTGGCCGCGGGCCCGTATCAAGAGGCGTCAGGAGGCCGGCGAGGGTGAGCGAATCCACCATCTCTAAGTTGAGCAACCAGTACCACGATTGGGTCCGGCAGCATCCCCAGGCCGCGGACGAGTTCAACGACGCCATCGAGGACTTGCTTAACGACGCCGGCGTCATCTTCGACCGCGTCTCTACCCGCGTGAAGCGCTGGCCTTCGCTGAAAGCCAAAGCCAAGAAGCGCCACGCTAACGGCGAGGCCTACTACCCCAATCCCTGGGACGATATTCACGATATCCTCGGCGTGCGTGTGACGGTCTTCCACTCCACCGCGATTCCGCAGGCGCTGGAGGTGCTCGGTGATTCTTTCACCGTGGTCCGCTCAGTAGACAAGGCGGCAGAGACCCGCATCTCCGGCGGCTTTGGCTACGGTTCCCACCACTTGGTGCTGCGCGTGACTAACGCTATCGAGGAGCTCGCGGCCTACGAGGGCTGGACTTTCGAGGTCCAGATCCGCACCGTACTGCAGCACGCGTGGGCTGAGTTTGAGCACGATATCCGTTACAAGCAGGGCACGTCCGCGCCTTCGGCGCAGGTGGACCGTTTGTTTACTCTGGCGGCGGGTCTCATCGAGCTCGCAGACCAGCAGTTCGACGAGATCGCTGCTCTCAAGGATCCTTCCACGGATACCAGTGAGGACGTGGAGCTTAGCCCAGAGACCCTCCCCGGCGTTCTGGCAGTGTTGGTAGGCGGCCGCTTTCCGCGTTCGCGCTCCGAGCATTACCGCTTCCTGTTGGAGATTCTCGAGCTCAACGGCATTACCACGATGAGCCAGCTCAAGGCGCTGCTCAACGCAGGCGACATTGCGTTCGTCCACGACGCCATGCGCTACAGGTTCCGCCCGGGCCACGTGCGCCTTATCGACGACCTACTGCTCAACAAGTTCGGCAGGCAACACATCGACGCCACTGCCGACGTCGGCGACCGCAACGATCGCAAGCGCCGCCTAGCTGGCCGCTTCAAGGCGCTACAAAACTACCGCGCGCATACGGCAAAGCAGGACTAGCGGAAGCCGCCGCGGAACTTATCCATCTCGCGGCGTTCCTTCTTGGTGGGTCGTCCGGAGCCGCGCTCGCGCACCGGAACCGAAGGCATGAACTCTTTAGGCGGTGGCGGCGGCGCGTGATCGACGTAGCAGGTGCGCGCGATGGGAGCACCCACGCGCTTCGACACGGTTGCAAGAACCTCGAGGTCGTGCTCGTGGTGGTTGCGCCAGATTCGCACGCGATCCCCCGGAACCACCTGCTGCGAGGGCTTGGTGGCGTTCCCGTTGAGTTTGACGTGCCCGGCCTTGACTGCGTCTGCGGCCTCCGAACGAGTTTTGGCCATGCGGACAGACCACACCCACGCATCAATGCGGACAGGTTTGGAGTCAGGTTGGAGGGGCATGGCTAAAGGAAAACCGCGCTTAACGGTTGTTGTTCTCGTTGACGATCTTTTGGACCTTGGTCCAGTTGTAGACACCGCCGACCACAGCGACGATGAGGCCCAAGGTCATCCAGGTCCAAAAGCCCGTCAGCGCCCAGCCGAGCAGCACGCCACCAGCAACACCGCCCACCACGGAAACCACCGCATTGCGGGAGTACTTGCGTACCTGTTGCTTCTTAAGCTCGATCGGATTGTTAGGGCGTCGCTGCATAGTCATAGCGGCTATTCTAGCGCAGCATCAGCTAGCCAGCTCCACCCACGCGGTACCGGCTTCCTTTGCCTGACCCACGCCTTGTGTCAGCGCCGCAATCGTGGCATCCAGGTCTTCTTTGCCGCCCGGCTCAATGGCGAGCGTGTAGACCACCGCTGCCCCATAGGCGGTATCAGTGATGTCGTATCCGCGGTTGCGCAGCTCCGCCTCCAATCGCCCGGCATCGGCATGAGAAAACTCCACCGTGTAGAGCTCGCGCAGAGCACGCGTACTCCGTGAGACAAGCTCGATCGCCTCGCTCACGGAGCCGCCATAAGCATGGACCAAGCCGCCCGCGCCCAGCTTGACGCCGCCGAAGTAGCGCACCACGACCGCGCACAGGTCCAGCATCCCGGAGCCTTTGAGCACATCGAGTATGGGCTTTCCGGCGGTTCCGGAGGGCTCGCCATCATCGGAGGAGCGCTCCACGGGGTTCGCCCCATCCACGTGGTAGATATACGCCGAGCAATGGTGACGGGCGTCCGGAAAGCGCTCCCGCGCGGCGTCGATAAACGCGCGTGCTTCCTCCTCATTCGTCACGCGGTCCACAAGCGTGATGAAGCGCGAACGCTTAATCTCAATCTCGTTTTCCACCTGCCCCAGCGCGGGGCGCTCATAGCTAGTCAGCACAGCTAATTAGCGTACCTAAGCCACGAGGAAGTCATACTCCGGGGTGCCCGGCTTGAGCTGCTGCACGTTAATCTTGGAATCGGCCATGCGCTGCAGCAAGCCCTCGATGTCCGAGGCGCGTCCAAGCTCCAAGCCCACCAGCGCTGCACCCGTCTCACGGTTATTGCGCTTTAAGTATTCGAAGAGCGTGATGTCATCATCTGGCCCCAGGATGTCCTGCAGGAAGTGACGCAGCTGGCCCGGTTCCTGCGGGAAGTTGACCAGGAAGTAGTGCTTCAGACCACGGTGGACCAGGGAGCGCTCCATGATTTCCGCGTAGCGCAGGACGTCGTTGTTGCCGCCCGAGATAACGCACACGACCACACTGCCCGGAGCCAGCTTCAGCTCGCGCAAACCCGCCACGGACAAGGCGCCCGCAGGCTCGGCGATGATTCCTTCGTTCTGGTAGAGCCCCAGCTGTTCCGTGCACACCAGGCCCTCGGAAGCGATATCCCAGTGCAGGCGCCCCTGGTTTGCCTCCAGTATTTGGAAAGGCAGCGCTCCGATGCGCTTGACTGCGGCACCATCGACGAAGGGATCGACGGTTTTCAAGGTCACGGGTTCACCTGTATCAAACGCCGCGCTTAGCGACGCCGCGCCCGCCGGCTCAATCCCCACGATCGCCGTCCGCGGTGCCATGTCCGCGAGGTAAGAGGTAATGCCGGAGATGAGCCCGCCGCCACCAACAGGAACGACGATGGTATCGAGGGACTTGCCTTGGGCGGACAGCTGCGAGAGGACCTCTGCGGCCACGGTGCCTTGGCCGGTGATGGTGTCGCGGGCGTCAAAGGGCTCGATGAAGATGGCGCCGCGGGCGGCGGCGTCGGCATGCGCGGCAGCTGCCGCCTCGTCAAAGTTGGCGCCGGTGACCACCAGCTCCACCATGTCCCCACCGTGGACCATGATGCGGTCGCGCTTCTGCTTCGGCGTTGGCTCTGGGACGAAAATCTTGCCCTGGATTCCCATGGAGCGGCAGGCAAAGGCCACGCCCTGCGCGTGGTTGCCGGCAGAGGCGGTCACTATGCCGTGGGAGCGCTGTTCCTCCGACAAGTTGGAGATACCAAAGAGCGCACCGCGGATCTTGTAGGAGCGCACGTCTTGCAGGTCCTCGCGCTTGAGATAGACCTCGTAGCCGGTCTCAAGGGAAAGACGCGGGCAGTACTGCAGCGGGGTGGGCGCAATTTCCGAGCTAATTCGCGCCTGCGCCATTTGAATATCAGAGGCATGGATGGGCTCAAAAGCAACGGAGGTATCAGTCATAGGCGCCAAGTTTAGCGCGCAGCGCTGGGCGCGGAGCACATTACCTAGCAATCGACCGATTAACCGGAATTTAACTTAAAACTTCCCTCACCGTTGCGTTAATTTTCTGCCCCGCTCATCTTGAGTAGCAAAGGTATCTCGAGGCGCTTTGAGCCCACTATAGGCCATTGCGCGGCCTGCTTTTCTCATGCCTTCTCTCCAACTTTCTTCAAAGGAGCGCACAACCGTGATTCACGCTGACCGTTTCCCTCTTCGCCGCCGCGTCCTTGCACTGCGCGTAGCCGCAGCTACCGGGGTTCTCCCCTGGCAGTTCCAGCTAACGCTGCAGTCGTGGCCAAGCCAGTCGAGCACTCTGCCGAAAATGCCGGCCTCGAACTGACGCCGCGAATCCACAGAAGGGTTCCACTGTCTCCGCAGGCGGAGACGAAGAGATCAACTCCGTCGCCGTACGCCGCGATGGCCTGGCAGTTGCTGCCGTACAGCAAGCCGACAAGACGCAGCCGGGCGAAGCCCTCTTCTTCGATGTCACCACCGGCAAGGAGTTAGGCCGCGTCGGCGTTGGCTCCTTGCCTGGCAACGTGCACATCACTGCAGATGGCTCCTACGCGCTGCTGACGAACGAGGGCGACGCGCGTGAATGGGGCGTTGCCGAGGACGAGGGCGGCACCGGTGTCTACACCGACGAGACCGAACTCAAGGACCTCATCAAAGAAGGCAAGGTGTGCGAGGGCACGCTTGGCGACGTCGCCCTCAATGAAGTTGCCAACAAGAAGGTCGCTGGCAACTTGAAGGTCACTAACGCTTCTGGCTGGAACGAGGAAATCAGCGCCAAGCTGCATGCTGAGGGCGTTCTCAACCACAACGCCGACAACGAGTCCGCGGAGTTCGACGACCGTTCCGATAACAAGGGCCCTGAACCAGAAGCACTAGCCATCGGCAAGGTGGGTGACAAGACCTACGCGTTCGTTGGTGCTGAGCGTCTTGGCGGCATCTTTGTCTACGACGTCACCGACCCCGCAAATGCTAAGCTCACCACCTACGTCAACAACCGTGACTTCAGCACCGATGAATTCTCTCAGGCCGGCGACCTCATTCCGCGAGTCTTGTCTGAAAATCTGCGTTCCGAACTGGAAAAATACTTTTAGACAATTAGATTTCTCCAAGTTATAAAGACCTTGCTATGGTATAGGAGATTTAAATCCCATCGGCTTTGATGCCAACTCTCAAGGAGAACTAACTCTTATGCGACTTTCCACGACTTTGGTCGCCGCTTGCGCCACCGGTCTTGCTCTCATCACCCCTGTCGCCGCTAACGCCGCTCCAGTCGCTCCTGCACCGGAACTGTCCGCTGAATGCCAAGCTCAGGTTGATAAAGCTAAGCAGGCCCACAAGGATGCTGTTGAAAACGGCACCGCTGGTTCTTCTTTTATGGGCCCACAGGAGCTGCTCAAGGGAATCTTCAACGGCTACGGTTCCTCCGGCATGCCGAAGACCCCGGACTGCGTTGCTGCAGAGCAAAACGCTGCCGATAAGGCCAAGGAAGAGGAAAAATGGTCGAAGATGCCGGAGTGGGCACAGTCCGCTCGCCCGTCTGAGGGGACCAAGGAAGTCTTCTCTTGGATCTCCGTCGCCCTGACCGGCGTCGCTGCGGTTGTCCAGGCTCTCGCAATGGTCGCTAAGTCTAACCCGGCCCTCCTCGAGCCGGTCAAGGAGATGCTGCGCAACGCAGGCGTCAATGTCTAATACCCCTTAAAACACAAAAGCAGCACGTATCCCTCCCGTAAGGAGAAGGGTACGTGCTGCTTCTGCATTCCCGGCAACAGCCAGGGCGCGTACTAGAACAGCTCCTTGGTGGCGATTTCGGCGCCGTCGACAAGCGACTGCAACTTCGCCCACGCAATCTGGTAGTGCAGACGCCCGCCCAGGCCGCAGTCCGTGGAGGCCACGACGTTCTCCGGGCCTACCAGCTCGGCGAACTTGATGATGCGGTCGGCCACGAGCTGCGGGTGCTCCACTGCGTTGGTGGAGTGCGAGACCACGCCTGGGTAGATGACGGTGCCCTCCGGCAGCTTGTGGTCCTGCCACACACGCCACTCATGAGCGTGACGCGGCGAGGCTCCCTCGAAGGAGAAGCCGCCGACCTTCGCCTGCAGAATCTCCTCGATGATGTCACCGAAAGGAATGTCGGTCACATGCGGGCCATGCCAGGAGCCCCAGCAGATGTGGAGACGGGTCTGCTCGCGCGGGATGTCCTTGATGGACTCGTTGAGGATCTCAATGCGCTCATGCAAGAAGGCCTGAAAGTCCTTCACGGTCGGCTCTGGGACCACGCTGTCCCATGCCTCGGCCAAATCCGGGGCATCGAACTGCACTGTCAGGCCCGCATCGGTGATGGCCTTGTACTCGGACTTCAGCGCCTCGCCACAAGCGCGAACAAGGTCAGAGTCCTCCTCGTAGTACTTGTTAGGCAGGCGCGCTGCAGATCCCGGGGAAAGGGCCGCAACGAAGCCATCCTTCGCTCCAGCCTTGTCCATTGCGTTCTTGAGCAGCTTCACGTCCGCATCGACCTGATCCTGGCCGATGTAGGTAACCGGGCCGGTGAACTCTGGGTTCGCAACCTTCTTGCGGCCGGTGAAGATGCCGGAATCTGGATCATTGTAGGCGTCGGCAAAGAGGGCGCGGTCGCGGCGGTCCTTCATGGAGGACAAGCGAATCTTGCCCGGCTCAGAGCGAATCTTGTCACCAATCTCCCAGCGGTCCTTATCGGTCATGGTCAGGCCACCCAGACGGGTGAAGGAGTAGTTCCACCATGCGCCGTAGTCCACCGCGCCGGAGGTGATGTGGCCGTACTCGCCTTCGTTGAGGATGTCGATGCCCATGTCGACCTGACGCTTGACCACGTCGTCGACGGAGCGATCCAGAATCTCGTGGAACTTCTCATCGGAGATGGTTCCTGCGGAGCGCTCCAGGTTCGCCTCTAGCAGTTCCTTGGTGCGTGGCAGGGAGCCAACGTGGGTAGTGCGAATCTTATTGACCATGAGCGTTTGGGCCTCCAGTGTCGATGTTGCTTTGTCGATATTTTCTAGACTATGCGGTCTAGATTAGCCGACACGGCCTGCCCTCAAATGACATTCCGGGAATTAAATTCAAAAATTCAAACCCGCAGCTCAAGGCCTGCAAATAAAAGTAAATCGTACCCATTAGGCTATTTTTACCCAATAGGTACGATCTTTCAATAGTCAGAGCGGTCTATCTACAAGGTCCTATCCGAGGATTCCGGCTCCCATCGTCGCCTTCAAGTCACCCATGAGATTGCCAGAGCGTTCCACGCGCAAATGCTCGCCCAAGACCATCATCGTGGACTCCGCGCCGTCGACAAGCGTGAGATAAACATCTGACTCACCCTTGTTGTTGACCAGCACTTGCTTGAGCTTCGCAATGTTTTCCATCGTGCACTGGTCCGTGCGCATGGTAAGGCGCAGCGGCAGGCCCGCTCCCCCGCCCGGGCCCAAATCCGGGACGCGAATGTCGGAACAGAACAGGGACATGCGCTCGTCGCGAATCTTCACCTGCACCTTGGCCAGGATGATGTTGTCCTCGGCAATCTGCGGCGCCACCAGGGAATAAACCTGGTTAAACACCAAGATATCCACCTGGGCGCCGTTGTGGTCTTCCATGTTCACAATGGCCCACGGGGAGCCATCGCGCTTGGAGAAGCGGCGGTCCACGCCCGAGATGATGCCACCGATGACCAGCTCTTGGCCGTTGTAGACCTCGCCCGAGAGAATCTTCGGCAGCGGCGTATCGGTCTGCGCCTCAAGGGCCTCCTCGAAACCATCCAGCGGGTGACCGGAAACGTAAAGGCCAAGCATCTCACGCTCGAGAGCCAGCTCATGCTTGCGGTCCCAATTCTCGTCAGGGATATCGATGGCAAACGCCGAAGCAACCTCCGCCTGCTCCTCACCGCCAAAACCGGCGAAGAGATCGAACTGTCCCTTGTCCGCCGCCTTCTTCGTCGTCTGCACGGCATCGACTGCATCCTCATGGATGAGCATCAAGCCTTTGCGTGGGTGCTCCATGGAATCGAAGGCGCCGGCCTTGATGAGCGACTCCGTGACGCGCTTGGTGCAGGCGGTGAGCTCAATCTTGTCGAGGTAGTCCGAGAACGACGTGTACGCGCCCTTTTCCTTGCGCGTCTTAACGATGGATTCCACCACTTCCGAGCCCACGTTGCGGATAGCGCCCATGCCGAAACGGATGTCCTCGCCAACTGCCTGGAAGTTTTCCACCGACTCGTTGACGTCCGGCGACAAAACGTGGATGCCCAGGTGGCGGCAGTCGGACAGGTAGATAGCCGACTTATCCTTCTTGTCACCCACCGAGGTCAGCAGCGCTGCCATGTACTCCGGCGCGTAGTAGGCCTTGAGGTAGGCCGTCCAGAAGGAGACCAGGCCGTAGCCTGCGGCGTGCGACTTGTTAAACGCGTAGGACGCGAAGGGCTCAATCGTGCCCCACAGCGCATCCATGGCGTCCTTGGAGTAGCCGTTTTCCTGCATGCCGCCCCAGAACTTGTCGTACTGCTGGGCCAGGACTTCCGGCTTCTTCTTACCCATGGCCTTGCGGAAGCCATCTGCCTCACCAGCGGTGTAATTGGCCACCTTCTGGGAGATACGCATGATCTGCTCCTGATACACGATAAGACCGTAGGTCTCATCGAGGATCTCACGCAGTGGCTCCTCCAACTCTGGGTGAATAGGCGTGATCTCCTTGCGCCCGTTCTTGCGGTCTGCGTAATCCCAGTGGGCATTTACGCCCATCGGGCCCGGACGATACAGTGCCAGCGACGCAACAATGTCCTTAAAGCCCGTCGGCTTCATGCGCTTGAGCAGCTCCTGCATACCGCCGGAGTCGAGCTGGAACACGCCCAGGGTCTCGCCGCGGGAAAGCAGCTCGTATACCTTCGACACGTTGGGGTCGTCGGCGTGGATTTCCTCCAGGTGGATTTGCTCGCCGCGGTTTTTCTTGATGTTTTCCAGGCAGTCACCGATAACCGTCAGGTTTCGCAGACCCAGGAAGTCCATCTTCAGCAGGCCGATGGCCTCACATGCCGGGTAGTCCCAGCCGGTGATGTACGCGCCGTCGGCTGGGCGCTGCCACATCGGAATGTGGTCCATCAGGCGCACGGACGCCATAATCACCGCACACGCGTGCACGCCCGCCTGCCTGACGACGCCCTCGAGACCACGCGCCGTCTCATAAATCTTCTTGACGTCCGGGTCCGTCTCAATCATCTGCCGGACCTCGGTGGCCTCCGAGTAGCGCTCGTGTTCCGGGTCCATGATGCCCGCCAGCGGGATATCCTTCGCCATGATGGCGGGCGGCAGCGCGCCGTTGATGCGGTCAGCCATTTGGAAACCCGGCTGGCCAAAGTGCACCTTCGCGGAGTCCTTAATGGCCTGCTTGGTCTTCACAGTGCCGAAGGTAATCACCTGCGCCACCTTATCCTCGCCCCAGCGATCAGCGGCGTACTGAATCATCTCGCCACGACGGCGGTCGTCGAAGTCGATATCAATATCCGGTGCGGATGGACGCTCCGGGTTGAGGAATCGCTCGAAGAGGAGGTCGTGTTCGATGGGGTCAATATTGGTGATGGTAAGTGCGTAAGCCACCAGCGCGCCTGCCGCGGAACCACGCCCCGGCCCCACGCGAATGCCCACGGATCGCGCATGCTTGATGAGCTCGGCCACGATCAGGAAGTAGGAAGGGTAGCCCTTCATGTCGATGACGCTAATTTCATATTCAGCGCGCTTAATGTACTCCTCCGGCACTTCCTTGCCTGGGAAGCGATCCTGCAGGCCCTCCATCACCTCGTGGGTCAGCCAAGAAGTTGGCGTGTGGCCTTCCGGCACGTCCGCAATCGGCATGCGGTCGTGGGTATGCTCCTCCCAAATCTCGCCGTAGTCCTGTACGCGTTCGGCAATCCATAGGGTGTTGTCGCAGCCGTCTGGAATCATGTCATCCCAGATTTCGCGCATCTGCGCAGCGGACTTGATGTAGTAGCCGGTGCCGTCGAACTTGAAGCGATCCGGGTCCATGAAGGTCTTGCCGGTCTGCACGCACAACATTGCCTCATGCGAGGGGGCCTGCGACTCCAGCACGTAGTGGCAGTCATTGGTCACCAGCGGCGGCAGGTCCAGCTTACGACCGATTTCCAGCAGCCCATCGCGCGTGCGCTTTTCGATGTCGAGCCCGTGGTCCATGAGCTCCAAGAAGAAGTTGTCTTTGCCGTAGATGTCCTGCCACATCGCGGCGGCCTCGAGGGCCTCGTCGAACTGACCTAGGCGCAGACGAGTCTGGACGTCGCCCGAGGGGCAACCGGTGGTGGCGATGATGCCTTCTGCATGCTCTGCGATGAGCTCGGCATCCATACGTGGCCACTTGCCCAGCTGGCCCTCGTAGGAGGCCAACGAGGAGAGCTTGAAGAGGTTCTTGAGACCCGTCGCGTTTTCCGCCAGCATGGTTTGGTGCAGATAAGCACCCGATGCGGAAACGTCGTCTCGCTTTTGATCAGGAGTACCCCACAGCACGCGCTTTTTGTTAAAGCGTGATTCCGGCGCCATGTAGGCCTCGATGCCGATAATCGGCTTCACGCCGGCGCTGGTCATCTTCTTGTAGAACGCATTGGAACCGTACATGTTGCCGTGGTCCGTCATGCCCACGGCCGGCATCTCCTGGCGCACCACCTCATCTGCCAACATGTCCACCTTGGCCATGCCGTCCAGCATGGAAAACTCGGTGTGATTATGAAGGTGAACAAAGGATGAGTTTTTCGCCATGCGGACAGTCTAGCGGGCGCGTCAAACCCCGCCATCAGCCCTGCGCACCGCACCCGACTGATAGGAATTGTTTCCCACGATATGGCGAAGGAGTACATTGTCTCTCGATGATTTACACCGTTGCCGCCTATCTCATGTGGGGCTTCTTCCCCGCCTTCTTCCCGCTTCTGCTGCCCGCCGGACCTTTTGAGATCCTCGCCCACCGCATCGTATGGACGGCTGTCCTCGTCACCGGCTTCCTCCTCATCTCGGGCGGCTGGCGGGAGCTGCGAGCTTTCAGCGCGCGCACGTGGGCCTGGATGCTGGCCTGCGGCGTGGCCATCACCATCAACTGGGGCACGTACGTTATCGCCATCAACACCGGGCACGTGGCCGACGCGGCACTCGGCTACTTCATCAACCCGCTGGTCTCGGTGGCTTTGGGCATCATCTTCCTGAAGGAATCGCTCAACAAGGCACAGGCGGCGTCGGTTGGCGTGGCATTCATCGCCGTACTGTGGCTGACCTTCATGACCGGCCAAGCCCCGTACATTTCCTTGGCGCTCGCGGGCAGCTTCGGCATCTACGGCCTGATGAAGAAGCAGCTCAGCGTCTCCTCCACCGGTTCCGTGGCCGCAGAAACCATCGTGATGCTGCCAGTGGCCATCGGCTACCTCACGTGGCTGAGCATCCGCGGCGAATCCACGTTTACAACCGAAGGCCCCATGCACATCGTGTTGCTCGTCGCTTCCGGCCTAGTCACCGCGCTACCGCTTTTGTGCTTCGCCAAGGGTGCCAAGCAGCTACCTTTGGCCACGGTGGGCATGCTGCAATACATGACCCCCATCATGCAGATGCTGTGGGCACTATTCGTCACTCACGAGCACATGTCCACGCAGCGTTGGATTGGCTTCGGCATCATTTGGGTCGCAGTCGTTATCTACCTAGCAGACCTCGCCCGCATTCACCGCGCCTCCCGCCGCGCCAAGCGCTTGCACACCTTCAGCGAGGATTAGCGCAGCTCGCGGCGGGCTTCCTTCGCTTTCCGACGCCGCTCCTGTTCCTCCTCGGCATTCAACGCCCAGCGTGGCATTAGCACCACCATCGCGGCGCTATAGAGCACCACGAACCCGGCAACCCCTATGGACAGCGCCTCCCCGCCCCTGGCGATCTGGAGGAAAAGTGCCACGAGGCCAATGACAAGGCCCGCCCACACCAAGATGTAGCCGAAGCGATAGTTGGGCATCCAAGTGCTGGTATCGGCAAAAATCTTCATGCTTACTCCTTCAGGGACGACAACGGGCGCACGCCAAAGGTGCCCCAGGCGGCGTCGCTAGGCGCGGCTTCTACTGCTTCCACCATGTTGTTTTGCGCAATCGTGCGCAAGCTATCGCCATCCGACCACACGATAACCGCATCAATCTTCGAGGGAACTTCCACCTGACCGACTCCCTGATAGGAATCGCGAAGACGTGTGATTTCCGTGTCGATGACGTCAGCCCGGCTGGCGCCATTGACAGGCTCCGGTACCGCGATGGGCGCGGCCATGCCGATGATGATCGCATTCATTCGCGTGGCGGGCTCCACCACCGCGTTGACTTGCTGCGCGTTCAAGGATTCCCGGAAGCTCACCAGGGCGTAGGTCGGTTCGTCAGCGGTTGCCACACTGCCTGCGACGCGTTCGACGTAGTCCGCACGGGACTCGTTATCGGGCCCTAGTTGGTCGCCTTGCAGGGCCACGGTGGACTTGGTGCCGAACAGGCCAAAACACAGCAGCACGAACACGACAAGTAGCAGCGTCAATACGGCCGCCGCTATACGACGCCGCCGATAGATCTCCGGGGGGTGCTTCATCCGCGCAAAACCTCGAGTGCATGCCGCAGGTCCTCCGGGTAAGGTGCTGTGACTTCAAAGTGTTTGCCGGTGCCGGGGTGAATGAACCCTAATGACACTGCGTGCAGCCACTGCCGGATGAGGCCCACCCGCTTGGCCAGGTTCGGGTCGCAGCCATACATCGGATCGCCCACGCAGGGGTGCCCCGTGGCGGACATGTGGACGCGAATCTGGTGCGTGCGGCCAGTTTCCAGGTGCACCTCGAGCAGGCTCGCCTCGCGGAAAGCCTCAAGCAATTTGTAGTGCGTGACGGCGTGCTTTCCGCCATCGACCACCGCGAACTTCCAGCCCGAGGAAGGATGCCGCCCGATGGGCGCGTCGATGGTTCCCACGATGGGATCCGGCAGGCCTTGCACCACGGCATGGTAGGTCTTGGTGACGGTGCGCTCTTTAAACGCCGCCTTGAGCTGCGAGTAAGCGCGCTCGCTGGCAGCTACGACCATCACGCCGGAGGTTCCCACGTCGAGACGATGAACGATTCCCTTGCGCTCGGTAGGGCCGGCGTCGGCAAGCTGATAACCCGCCGCCCGCAAACCGCCAATGACCGTGGGGCCCTCCCAGCCCAACGTCGGATGCGCGGCGACACCCACGGGCTTATGCACGCAGATGACGTCGTCGTCGGCGTAGAGCACGTCCATGCCCTCAACGAGCTCTTCCTTGGGAACCAGCGGCTCTTCGGGGGCGGGCATCATGACGTCGATCCAGCCGCCTGCCTCCAAGCGGTCCGACTTGCCGACGATGGTGCCGTCGACCTCGACGTCGCCAGCCGCGCACAAATCTGCGGCCTTGCCCCGTGAGATGCCGATGAGCTTGGCCAACGCGGCGTCGGCGCGCATGCCTTCGAGGCCCTCGGGGACCGGCAATCTACGACTTTCGCGCATCCGCTGCCCCCTTTTCGCGTTCTTCGAAGAACATCGCGATGACGAACACCACGACTCCGCAGGTAATAGATGCATCTGCCAGGTTGAACACCGCAAAGCGTCCCACGGAAATGTAATCCACCACGTGCCCAAACCAGAAACCGGGCTCACGGAAGAGGCGATCGATGAGGTTACCGAGCGCGCCGCCTGCGATCATCGCCAGTCCGATGGCCTGCCATTTATCCCGCATCCGTGGCGCGGCGATGGCTACGCCCAAAACAAACGCCAGCTGAATAGTGGTAAACAGCCAGGTGTTGCCCTCGCCACCCATAGAAAAGGCAGCGCCGGGGTTGAATAGAAGGTAGAAGCGGAACCATCCGCCGATGACATTCATCGGCTCCCCCTCAGTGAGGATGGACAGCATGATTTGCTTAAACACTTGGTCGATGACAGCCACCGCGATAACCACCGCGGCCATCATGCCGACGAAACTCCTTCTTTTTTGACTCACCCGAATCATTCTAAACACCCCCTTCCGGTAATTTGGAATACTGTGTTCCGTGTTAAAGCTTTAGCCGCAGTTTCTATCCTCGCCCTTAGCGCCGCTCCGCTCGCCGCGTGCTCCTATGAAAAGCCGGCACCCAGCGTCGAAGAGCCCGTGGGCCTGCCTGTCGACGCCCCGCGCATCACCGTTGAATCCACCGGAACCGGGGAAAAGCGCGTGCTGACTTTCAATGACCTCGATGCAGAGCAAAAGATTAAGTACACCGTCTCGGAAGGTTTTAGCCAAGACCTGCTTAAGTCCTCCGCGGCAAAGGATTTCAATCCTGCCAAGGTCAAATCCGCGACCACCACTCTCCCGCTAGAGGTCAGCGTGGACAAGGCTACGAAGAACGTCGAAGGCCAGCTGCCAGCTACCCGCAATGTCTTTGGCTCAACCGGCGTGCCGGAGTACTCCGGTGATGCTGATGCAGCGAGCGGCGAGGGCTTCCAGTTTGGCTGGCGTGCGGTGGACTCAGGCCAGATGTCTTCGCTGCGTTTGGCGGCACCGCAGGGTGGCACCGACGAGGCCCGCGGCATTACTGAGCAGGCGATTATGAAGCTGACTTCTCTGCCGGTGGTGTTCCCTGAGGATGCGATTGGCAGGGGCGCGAAGTGGACCGTGGAGTCCCGCGTTGCGGGTGAGTCGACGTTGCTGCAGACCACTACCTACACGATGAAAGAGCTGGCCGGCGATGTGGTCAAGCTGGATGTTTCAGTGCAGCAGCGCCCTTCGCTGGGCGCCTTGTCTTTCGAAGGCCAGGCGGAGGGAACGGACCTAGCAAACAAGGAGCTTAAGGTCTTGAGCTCCACGACGGATTCCAAGGGCGAGCTCACCGTGGATCTGAAGCAGCCGCTGCCTACCGACGGCGATGTTTCCATCGACACCAAAATCATCTACGGCACCGAGGACTCCGATCTGCGCGTGGTGCAGTCGACCACAACGGATCTGCAGTTCACCCCAGCTGAGTAGCCGCGTGTATTCGGACCATCTTTGTGCTCGCTCCCGCCGCCGCGGGGCCTAAACGATGGTTCGAATGCACACCGGGCCACCGATCCAACAAAAGATCCGGGCCACAGCCCGGATATTTCTTACTGCGCTGGTGCCTCTGCTGGTGGGACCTCGCCCTCAGCAGGAGCGCCTTCAGCCGGTGCGCCCTCGGCAGGAGCGCCCGCACCGCCAGCAGTATCAGCGCACATCGGCGGAACCTGCTCCGGAGGGACGATGTTGGAGACCAAGATACAAGCCCAGTTCTTCGACAGCTTCCAATCGCCGTCCTCAAAGACGAACTCAACCTGGTCCGCAGTCTGTCCCTGGCCGTCAGGGGTGGAGAAGTTCACGGTGGCTAGCGCCGACTCCGGGGTGTAACCAGGCAGAACTGGGTCCACGACCTCAAAGACAGCGCCGGACTCGGCCTGCGATGCAGCCATGACGTCGAAAAGCTCCGGAGCCTGCTCCGAGCCCTGTACGGTCTTGGTCTTCTCCTCCACCGGCACGTTGGGGTCAGTTGCCTTAGCCAGGATGGCATTCAGTGCCGCTGCGTCTGGGATTTCTGCGGAGGCAATCGAGGTTTCTTCGGAGCTCGGCCTCTTCTCAATAGTTGCTGGGCCAGCTTTTTCAACTTCATCGGAAGAAGAGCAGGCTGCCAATGCGGTAGCAGCGCTCACTGCCATAATCGCGGCGCTGAGCTTGGTGAACTTCACTTTTTCTCCTCACGTTGGGTTTCGCGACGCCACACCCGACGTCGCAGTTCTTTACACCACACTACCCACGCCCCATCCATTTCAGGGCGACCCGCGCCCAGCGAGACGGCCTTTTAGGCTCAACGCTAGTGTGTAAAGCCATGACTATCGCACTCATCGCCACCGGCGGCACCATCGCATGCACCACCCAAGAAGACGGCTCTCTGGTCCCTACCGTAAGCGGCCAACAACTCGCGGATTCCCTTGACGCCGACATCGAGGTCATCGAGTTCCGCCAGCTCGACTCCAGTTCCATCACGTTGGAGGACCTCGATGAGCTGCTTGCCACGGTCCACGAGTTGCTCCACCGTGCCGAGGTCGAGGGAATCCTCATCACCCATGGCACCGACTCCATGGAAGAGACAGCCATGGCGC
Source organism: Corynebacterium sp. HMSC05D08 (assembly GCF_001807215.1). Lineage (NCBI taxonomy): Bacteria > Bacillati > Actinomycetota > Actinomycetes > Mycobacteriales > Corynebacteriaceae > Corynebacterium > Corynebacterium sp. HMSC05D08. Next base: position 229,150 of record NZ_KV788340.1, read on the forward strand.
TGTCTATCTTCGATCCCGGCACGAAGCCGGTGGTGTTGACCGGCGCGCAGCGCTCATTCGATCACCCAAACGGCGATGGCCCGCGCAATCTCCAGGACGCTGTCGCGCTCATCAAACAGGCCCAGCCCGGCGTCTTCATCCAGTTCGGCGGCATGACCATCCCGGCGCGCGGTGCCCGCAAGAACCACACCTTCCATCTCAACGGTTTCGAGTCGATGCCTGTGGGCGAAGGCAGCATCTTCCCCCTCCCCCTGGCTGCGCTGGCGCAGCACCCAGTAGCCATCCTTGCCGCGTATCCGGGCGCTGAAGCCGTGCTTGTCGACGCCGCCTCCTCCCACTTTGCCGGCCTCGTCATCGAAGGCTTGGGTTCAGGCAACATGGGTGCAGGGATGGGCGAAGGCGTGGCCCGCGCGCTCGATGCGGGCATCTCGGTCGTCGTCAGCACGCGTGTGCCTTATGGCAAGACCTCGCTGGCCTATGGCGGGGCCGGCGGCGGCGCCACCTTGGCGGACAAAGGCGCGGTCAATGCTGGCGAGTTTCGCCCAGGACAGGCACGCATCCTGTTGGCCGCAGCCTTGGCCACGGGCACGCCCGTGGTGAAGGTTTTTGAGACCGCCGTCGCACCTAAGCAGTACGCGCGCTAGTCCTCTAACTCCGCAAACAACTCCGGCCAGGCCAGCGACTCTAGGGGGTCGGCCGGCACCAGATCGGGATCATCGGCCGCGAAGGACTTGGTGCGACCTGGCCCTGTGGCGCGCGTTTCGAATCGCACGCTCACCACACCGTGGCCTGCACCTTGAATCCAGCCGTGGCCATAGTCTGGGTGATAGACGTCCTGGGTAGCCCGCCAAGACGTATCGGGCTCGTCCTCGATACTGATTTCCACACGGGAGGTATCCAGCGAGTTGTCGGACACGCCAGCCTCGTAATCGTCATCGGCTTTGCTCGGCGGGCGCACCACCACTCGGTCCAGCTCGGGAAACAGTACGTCCTGGCGGGCAGTCTCCAGCCCCGAGTAGCTTACTCCGACCAAGCGGATGGGCCCGAGTTCGTCGGGATACCGAGCCAGCTTAAAAGCCGTGGCCTTGAGGGTTTCCAGATCATCGGTGGCATAAGGCAAGGTCGCCGAACGCGATTCGATGTGAAAGTCCGCCATGCGCAACTTGACCGAGACGGTGCGGGCACCACGGCCGTCGCGAAGCAGGCGTCGATGTGCGCCTTCGGCAGCCCTGGTGATGGCCGCATCCACCGCACCCACCGTGAGCAGATCCTTGGAATAAGTGTGCTCCGTGGAGATCTGCTTGGCCACCGCACGCGGGGCCACGACCCTGTCATCAATGCCTTGCGCCAGTTTCCACAAGCCCATGCCAACCGTGGCGCCGAGGGAAATCTCCACTTCCTTCTGCGACATCGCCGCCAACTGCCCGATGGTCTCCACCCCAATTGCCGAAAGCTTTGTCCGCGTCACCGGCCCTACTCCCCACAGCTTGCCCACGGGAAGTGGATGGAGGATCTCCAATTGCTTCTCCACCGGGATAACAAAGGTGCCGTCAGGCTTCGCCTCGCCAGAGCCAATTTTGGCAAACTGCTTGCCCGCGCCCGCCCCGATGGAGCTAGGCAGGCCGGTCTCCTCACGAATCAACTCGCGCAGATTATCCGCCCACTCCTTGACCTCTTCGGCCGTGGCACCAACGAGTGCCTCGGGCTCCAAGAAAGCCTCGTCGATGGAGAGCTGCTCGATGAGACCCACGTGCTCGGCGAGAATCTTGAATACTTTTTTCGACGCCGCTGAATACACCACGTGCCGCGGCTGCACCACCACGCCGCGCAGGCCAACCAACTGCTGCGCGCGGAATGTCGGCATGGCCGAGTGCGCCCCGAAAGCGCGGGCCTCATAGGACGCGCCGGCGACGACGCCGCGTCCGCCAACGCCGGCCACGAGGACGGGGCGCCCACGCAGGGTCGGCCGGGTCAGCTGTTCGACGGATGCGAAAAAGGCATCCATGTCGATGTGTAAGACCCAGCGTTGCATGCACACCAGTTTAGAACATGCGTCCTAATCTTAGGGCCTTCGCAATGCCACGACACCACCAGGAGCGAGGAGGCGTTCTTTCGCAAGCGGTCATTCTATACCGGGAGTCGCGTGGGTCTCACTTGAGGTTTTGGCGATCGATATCTCACGAATTTAGCTATTTTCTAGACAGCAAGGCGCTCTTGTATGCAAGATGAATGCATGCAGAATGTAAGCACGCCAGCCGCGGAGCGCGCCTATGAATACGTCAAGCGCGCCATCATTGACGGCGACATTGATGATTCAGAAATGCTCTCCGAGGCAGCCATCGCCGCCGAACTGGGCATGAGCCGTACCCCCATGCGTGAGGCATTTCTTCGCCTCGAGGTAGAAGGATTCCTCAAGCTCTACCCCAAGCGCGGCGCCCTGGTGGTGCCGATTAGCCCACGCGAGATTCGCGAGGTCTACGAGGCACGCATGCTTGTCGACGAGCACTCTGCCCGCCACATCTGCGGCCTCGACGACACCGAGCGAACTGTGATTGCGGACTGCTTGGACGCCACCATCGAGGAACAGTCCGCGGCTCTCGACGCCGAGGACCTGCGCACCTACACCCGCCTCGACGCACGTTTCCACCAAACCATCATGGACAACGGTGGAAATAGCCTGCTGGCTAGCCTTGGCCACTCCCTGCGCGAGCGTCAACAGCGTTTCACTGCGACCGCCATCGGGCGCAATGTGGAGCGTGCCCGCGCGTTCGTCGCGCAGCATCGCCTGCTTGCCGACGCCCTCCGTGCCGGCGACATCGACACGTATCTCACCGAACTCGACGACCATCTGACAACTTCAAGGAAACAACTGTGACAGTTTTTGCACACTCCACCCCGCAAGTCGAGGCGCCCGCTCATAAGGAAATATCTCAGCCCCTTGTGAACAAGCATTCCTGGTTTCCCGTGGCCGGGACGATGGTGGCTGTGGCCTGGGGCGGCAACGAGTTCACGCCGCTGCTGGTGATGTACCGCGAGACGTCGAACTTCTCGCAGGTCACCGTCAACGGTCTACTTGCCGCATACGTGCTGGGAATCATCCCAGCGCTGCTCGTGGGCGGCCCGCTGTCTGACCTCATCGGACGCAAACCCACCCTTTTGCCGGCCGCTCCCCTGTCTTTGATGGGGTCTTTCTTGCTTTCCATCGCGCCGCATGAGCCGCTCATCATCGCTTTGGGTCGCGTGCTCTGCGGCATGGCGCTGGGCTTGGTCATGGCGGTAGGTTCCACTTGGGTGACAGAGCTGGTATCCCGCGCGGGTGGCGATCCTGCTGCCGGTGCGCGCAAGGCGTCGCTGTGCTTGACTGCTGGCTTCCTGGTGGGTGCGGGCATAGCCTCGGTACTGGCGCAGTGGGGCCCGTGGCCGACGCACCTGGCCTACGTCCTGCATATCCTGATTACTCTCGTGACCGCGGTTTGGCTCAGCCATACGCCGGAGACCCGCCAGCCGCACCACGGGACCGTCAAGACCACCATCCTTGACCTCACCGTCCGCGAGATGCTGGAGATGCTCCACATCCCGACGGCCGCGCACAAGCGCTTCCTGCGCGTCGTGGTCCCGGTGGCACCGTGGGTCTTTGGCTGCGCGGGTGCTGCTTATGCGTTGCTTCCGCAGCTGCTTGCAAAGTCCGCGGGCCAGACTCCCATTGCTTTCTCAGGTCTCATGACGGTTATCACCCTGGGCTGCGGCGTGGGCGTGCAGATGCTCGGCCGCCTTATCGACACGCACAAGTCGGCGCGCGCTTCTGCAATTGCGATGGCTGTTATTACGGTCGGCGCTTTCCTCGCGGCGATTGCGGCGCACACGCTCTCGCTTCCGCTAGGCATTGCCGCTGCGGCAACGATGGGCGCGGGCTACGGCCTGGCTTTGGTGGCTGGCCTTTCGGAGGTCCAGCGCATCGCCGGCGAGCGCGAGCTTGCGGGCCTGACTGCGGTGTACTACTCGATTTCCTATACCGGCTTCTTTATCCCCATGGCGTTTAGCGCGCTTGCACCTTACGTGGCCTTTAGCAATTTGTTCATCATCGGCAGCTGCCTTGCGCTCGTCTGCCTCGTAAACGTCATCTTTGCCTGGCGCTCGCACCTGCCAGGCACTAGACGATAGCTGCATTTGCCCTCGGCAAGCAGAAAAATGCCCGGAAGGAAGTCTTCCTTTCCGGGCACTTTCTAAACGTTAACGTTTCTAAGCATTAACGCGTTTTACGGTTGCGGTAGCGCCCTTGACCACCTGGTGGCCCTCGAGAGGCTCGGTGACCACGGTGAATTCGGTTGCCAGGACCTCAGCCGCGATGTGGTCTGCGTGGCGGTTAGCCCACTCTTCCTTGTCAGCTGGAACTGACAAGACCACCGAAATGCGGTCATAGACCTCGAAGTCCTCGGCCTTACGGGCATCCTGGAGACCGCGGATGACGTCGGCGGCCCAGCCTTCTGCCTCGAGCTCCTCGGTGACCTCGGTGTCCAAGACAACCAGGCCGTCGACGCCGTCGATACGCGCCGTCGATGCCGGGTTCGCCGCCTGCAGACGCTCGGTGTACTCATCAGCGCCCAGAACGATATCGCCGTCAACAACAACCTCGTCGCCGCGGCGCTCGTAGTTGCCCGCCTTCAGGTTCTTGATGGCGCGCTGGACGTCCTTGCCCAAGCGCGGGCCAGCGACCTTAGCGTTGCAGACAACCTCGAAGGTGCCCACGGAATCGACATCATCAGTGAGAACAACATCCTTCACATTGACCTCATCGCGGATGATGTCCGCAAAGTCAGCGAGCTGCGCGGAATCAGCCATGGCCACGGTCAGCTTCGGCAGCGGGAGGCGGTTGCGCAGCTTGTTGGACTTGCGCACAGACGACGCCGCCGAAGCCACAGCGCGCGTGGCATCCATCGATGCCACGAGGCTCGGTTCTGCCGGGTAGTCCTCTGCCTTCGGGTAGGAAGCCAGGTGCACAGAGCGCTCCCCGGTCAGGCCGCGGTAGATGACCTCAGCCACGTGCGGCAGCAGCGGAGCCACCACGCGGGTGACGGTCTCCAGCACGGTGTACAGCGTGTTGAAGGCCTCCTCGTGCTGCTCCTCGCCCGCCCAAAAACGGTCGCGGGAACGGCGCACGTACCAGTTGGTGAGCACGTCCGCGAAGTGACGTACCTCCTCGGTGGCCGCAGCGATGTCGGTGTTCGCGAGGGCGTCGTTCGTGCGCTCCACGAGGTCGTGAGTCTTGGCCAAGATGTAACGGTCAAGCACGTTCTTCGAGGAGACGTCGAAGCGGGCCTCGCGGCTCGCGTAGAGCTGCAGGAAGGTGTACGCGTTCCAGATGGGCAGGATAGCCTGGCGCACGCCCTCGCGGATACCCTGCTCGGTGACGATGAGGTTGCCACCACGCAGGATCGGGCTGGACATCAGGAACCAACGCATAGCGTCAGAACCATCGCGGTCGAAGACCTCGTTGACGTTCGGGTAGTTGCCCTTGGACTTCGACATCTTCAGGCCATCGTTGCCCAGCACGATGCCGTGCGCCACGACCTTCTTGTAGGCCGGACGGTCAAACAGCGCGGTAGACAGAACGTGCATGACGTAGAACCAACCGCGAGTCTGGCCGGAGTACTCCACGATGAAGTCGGACGGCGAGTGAGTCTCGAACCATTCCTTGTTCTCAAACGGGTAGTGCTTCTGTGCAAACGGCATGGAACCGGACTCGAACCAGCAGTCCAGAACGTCAGGAACGCGAACCATCATCGACTTGCCAGTTGGATCGTCCGGGTTCGGGCGAGTCAGCTCATCGATGTACGGACGGTGCAGCGACGTCGGGCGCACGCCGAAGTCAGCCTCGAGCTCGTCGAGCGAGCCGTAGACGTCCACGCGCGGGTACTCCGGGTTATCCGAAACCCACGCCGGGATCGGCGCGCCCCAGTAACGGGTGCGGGAGATGTTCCAGTCGCGCGCGCCCTCGAGCCACTTCCCGAACTGGCCGTCGCGGATGTGCTCTGGCAGCCACTCGATCTCGTTGTGGTTGAGCTCGACCATGCGGTCGCGGAACTCGGTGACCTTCACAAACCATGCCGGCAGTGCCTTGTAGATAAGCGGCTCACCAGAGCGCCAGGAGTGCGGGTAGGAGTGCTCGATGGTCACGTGGCGTACCACGCGGCCCGCAGCCTTCAGGTCCTTGATGATGTCCTTGTTCGCATCAAAGACAAGCTGGCCCTCATAAGGCGGGACCTGAGAGGTGAACTCGCCGTCCTCATCAACCGGGATGACCAGCTCAATGCCGTACTTCTGGCAGGTGTTCATATCGTCTTCACCAAACGCCGGAGCCTGGTGGACAACACCAGTACCGTCTTCCGTTGTAACGTAATCCGCCAGGATTACCTGGAAAGCACTCTCCAGGTCTGGGAAGAAGTCAAAAACTGGCTGGTAGGTAAAGCCCTCCAGGTCCTTACCAAGGAAGCTCTTCAGGACTTCCACCTCGCCGAGTTCCTTAGCCAATGTGCCGGTCAGCGCCTCAGCCATGACGAAGGTCTTGCCCTCAAAATCGCCGTCGGTGGCCTTGAACAGCACGTAGTTGACCTCTGGGTGGACGGCCAGCGCCGAGTTGGATGGCAGGGTCCAAGGAGTCGTGGTCCAAGCGAGGAAGGCGGCATCGCCAAGCTCAGCGTTTTCGGACAAGGTCTTTTCGGCCGCGGAGCCAGGCTTCGCGCCGGTGACCGGGAAGGTAACGGTCAGGGTCGGGTCCTGCCGCATCTTGTAGGAGTCATCCAGGCGCGTCTCCTGGTTGGACAGCGAGGTGTGCTCGGCCCAGGAGTAAGGCAGGACGCGGAAGCCCTGGTAGATAAGCCCCTTGTCATAGAGCTCCTTGAATGCCCACATGACCGATTCCATGTAGCCGATGTCCAAGGTCTTGTAGCCGTTTTCAAAGTCCACCCAGCGCGCTTGGCGGTTGACGTAGTCTTCCCACTCGCCGGCGTACTGCATGACGGATTTCTCGCAGTATTCGTTGAACTTCTCGAGGCCCATCTCCTCGATCTGGCCCTTGTCTGTGATGCCGAGCTGCTTTTCAGCCTCCAGCTCTGCAGGTAGGCCGTGCGTGTCCCAGCCGAAGACGCGCGGGACGTAATTGCCAGCCATGGTGCGGTAACGCGGAACGATGTCCTTGACGTAGCCCGTCAACAGGTGGCCGTAGTGCGGCAAACCATTAGCAAAGGGAGGACCGTCGTAGAAGATGTACTCAGGGCAATCCTTGGTCTGGTCCAAGCTGGCCTGGAAAGTTCCGTCTTCCTTCCAGAATTTCTGGACGACTTCTTCCATGTCTGGGAAACGGCTCGAGCCGCCGGTCATATCAACCTTGGGGTAAACGCCGCCAACGTTTTCGCTCATTAATCTTCCTTCACTCGTGGGCTGGTGCAGGGACGCGCCTTGCGGCTCGCGGTACCACCCTGCTTGGCGCCTGACGACGCCCACTTCGTTTCAGTGAAGGAGATTTCGGTCCCACCCGCTCGGTTCTACTGGCACTTTGTGCGTTCTTGGCACTTTGTGCGTTCTTCCGAGATGCTCCCCGGTGATTGCCGGCTCAGTGCATACGTCTTCGAAGTATACCCATGCCGTCAAATTTTCACAGGCTGCGGCTCCCCCATAGGGGCAAACGGCAAGATTCGCTGGCAGGCCAGTTAGGCAGGGTACTCCCCTGCCGCCTCGTCCTGCGCAAGATCCGGTTTGCGCTTCCGGAAGCCGTCGATGATGAAGAGCACCATCCCAAGCCCCGCGGCAACGAAGAGCAGATACAAAGACCAATCGGCAGAAGTTAGTACGAAGTTCACCAGCGCCAAGAACGCTACGAATGCCAAAACGAGTGCTGCAACAAGCATGTTTTACCTCCAAAAAAGGCGCCCTCCCAATGCCATGGAAGGACGCCTTAAAGCCTAAGCCGTTAAAAGCTTACTTGCCAGCTTCACCGTTCGGTGCAGCGGTGCCGCGGGTCTCAAGCTCCTCCAGCTGGGACTCCAGCAGGGTCTTGAGGCGGGTGCGGTACTCGCGCTCGAAGGTACGCAGCTCGGCGATACGAGCCTCGAGGGCCGTCTGCTGCTGCTTGACGGTGTTCATAACCTCGGTGTGCTTCTTCTCAGCGTCAGCCTGCAGGGCTGCAGCCTTCTCCTCAGCCTGGCGGATCTGAGCCTCAGCGCGGGAGTTAGCCTCGGACTCAGTCTGCTTTGCCTTAGCCTCAGCGTCAGAAACCAGCTTCTTGGAGCGGGTGTCTGCGTCGAGCAGCTGAGCGTCAAACTTCTTCTGGGCGTCGGCCAGCTGTGCCCTGGAGCGGGAGTCGGCGTCGTTAAGCTGCTTCTCGGCCGCGGTGCGCGCCTCGGACAGCATGGACTCGGACTCTGCCTTTGCCTCGGAGGTGAGGCGGTCTGCCATCTCCTGAGCCAGACCCAAGACGCGAGCAGCCTGCATGTGGGTATCCGGGGTAGCCAGACCATCCGCAGCCGTGGTGGCGGCAGCGCCCGCACCAGCACCCGCAATGCCGGAAACGGCAGCGGTCTTGGCGGATCCAGCGTTCTTCCGGAGGTCCTCGTTCTCCTTCTTGGAAGCCTCGAGATCCTTCTTAGCCTGGGTTGCTTCTGCACGAGCTGCCTCGAGTTCACGCTGAGCCTTCGCAGCATCCTCACGAGCAGCCTTGAGTTCTGCATCGTTGTTAGAACCAGTTGGCGCCTTGGACGCCTCAGCCTGAGCGGCCTTTGCCTGCTCCTGAGCGCGCTTAGCCTCTTCCTTGGCCTTTGCGACCTCATTCTTGGAGTCCACAAGCTTGGTCTCGTACTCTGCGCGGAGCTTGGACTCAATCTCCTTGCGGAGGGTGGCCTCGTCGGCACCCTTGTTAGCGGAAGCTGCGGCTACGCCTGTAGTAGCGCCGCCCTTGGTTTGCAGCTCTTCAACCTGAGCCTGCAGGTCATCGTTTTCATCCTGCAGCTGGGCAAGGGTGTCTTCTACGAGGTCGAGGAACTGGTCGACTTCATCCTCGTTGTAGCCACGCTTGCCAATTGGCGGCTTGCTGAAAGCGACGTTGTGTACATCAGCTGGTGACAGTGGCATTGACTTCTCTTCCCCTTCAAGTCGGTGCAACCCCGGAGCCTCCGAGGTCTTGGGAGATGCAAACACATCTAAAGGCTAACCAAAAGTTGCGCCACTAGATACGTCTACAAAGAACATGTGCGTTTAATAATACGGAATATCAGTATTGATTGTATCCAAACGCTCACATTAGCTAACGAATCGCCGAGTCTCAACGTTAACAGGAGGTTTCAATACACCCGCCTTATAGGAAAATGCTCGAGACCACCATCATCAAGACGGACAAAAGCAAGAACAAAACGATGATTGAAACATCGAGCGCAACCCCACCCATTCGCAACGGTGGGATAAGACGGCGAAGCGCCCTAACTGGTGGGTCGGTGACCATAAACAGCGGCTCAGCTAGCACCATAAACCAGCGAGGCGGGTTAAATTGGCGCGAGAAGGACTGGATCATCTCAATGATGATTCGGGCAATCAGAATCCACGAATAGATTCGCAGGATGAGGATCAGGATTATTCCAATAGTGCTCACTCGGACGAGCCTATCTGAACTACCCCCACTGATGCGGCATCCACACAATTAATTTCGCTAAAGGCGAACGCCGCCCCGCTCCCCACCAACACTTGGGGAACCGGGACGGCGCTTCGCATCTTTGACGCTGAAACTTAGCGCAGGTGTGCAGCACGCTCCAGCTCGAGAGTGGAGATGTCTGCACCCTTAGGAACAATGGCAAACACACGACGGTCGGTGTCCATACCCTTGGTCAGGTTGAGCATGCGACCTTCAAGGCCGAAGCACAGGCCAGCAGCGAAGTCGATGAAACGCTTCGCGGAAGCCTTGTCAGCATCAGTCAGTTCGAAGACAACCGCATCGCCATCACGGAACGGCGCGCCAACCTTGGCTGCATCGTCGAAGGAAACGAGGGAAAGCGCCACGATGGTCGGGACAAATTCCTCTTCCAGAGCCGGCTCAAAGGAGCGCGGTGCATAAGCGGCGGAGCCGTTGGACTCGTAGCTGCGCTCGTCGGCGTAGTAAGCGTCGTCGGCTTCGATGTCCATCGGGCCCAACCCGAAGAACTCTTTCGTCCTATCAATCAAAGACATATCTAGTCTCCCTCTGACCTAATCTGTTTTGCCCTTAACTTGGTACGAATGTTGCTAATGTGAAAGCAGTGAATTGTACCTGTGAAATGCGCGTTTGCGTTGCCACCTAACCTACTGGCCGGGGTCCCATGATGCCGGTTCCGACACGCACGATATCTGTTCCCGCAGCGATCGCCTCACCCAAATCCGCGCTCATTCCTGCCGACATTTTCAGCGGGCGCCCGAGGAGCCGGGCGACGTCGTCAGTCAACGTCCGCACGCGCCCGAAGACCTCAGCAGCATCGGAGTCCAGCGGCGGAACCACCATAAAGCCCTGCAGTTCAAGGTTTACCAATTCCTCCACGAGCTCGACGAGACTCGGAACATCCGGCAGAGCCACTCCCCCGCGGGCGGTATCGCCATCGGCGGAAACCTGAATAAAAACCGGCAGCGCGTCGTCACGATCTCCGGATTCTTGTGCATTGGCAACGCCGCGATCGAGCGCCGTCGCGAGCTTCGCAGAGTCCAAAGAATGCACGCTGTGCGCCCAACGCGCCACGTGATTAGCCTTCTTGGTCTGAATCTGCCCAATCATGTGAAAGCGCACCGCCGGCAACTCCGCGGCTTTAGCGCGCGCTTCCTGCTCGCGGTTTTCCGCCACGTCGGTGACCCCAAGCTCGGCGAGAAGCGCGACGTCGCCCGCCGGGTGGAACTTGGTCACCGGCAACAGCTGCGGCACCTCTCGCCCGGCCGCGCGAGCGAAGTCCTCAATCTGGGCGCGAGTGCGCTCGAGCCCTGCTTGCAGTTCTTCCTTGCGGTTCATTTATACCTCCAACCAGATAACGCCTGCTTGGCGCCCAGTGGTGCCTTCGCGGCGGTAGGAAAAGAAATCAGTGTCTTCGATGGTGCAGCGCGGATCCGACTCGATGTTGATAATCCCCATCCCCATCAGCTGCCGGATGAGCCCTTTACGTACGTCCACACCCCAGGTACCCGTTTTTGTGCGGGTTTTGGCCCCGGGCAGATGCTTTTCGACGTCGTCCGCCATCGCCTCCGGTACCTCATAGTTCAGGCCCGAGGCGGCCGGCCCCATCAGGACCTGGATAGTCGAAGGAGTGGCGCCAAGTTCCAGCATGGCTTCGACCGTGTTGCGGATGATTCCGTTACGAGCCCCGAGGCGACCTGCATGGGCGGCGGCGACGACGCCGGCGGAGACGTCGGAAAGCAGCACCGGCGTGCAGTCCGCGACGAGCACACCGAGCCCGAGGCGTTTTTCCGTGGTGATGATGGCGTCGGTGGCCTCGACCGGCGTGCCGGCGTTGCCACGGTCCACGCGCGTGACGGTGTTGGTGTGGAGCTGTTCCATCCACACAATGTCGTCGAGCCCCAGCACGCGCTGCAGGCGGGCTCGGTTACTGACGACGTCCGCCGGGTCATCGCCGACGTGATCGCCCAGGTTAAATGACTCGTATGGGGACGACGAAACCCCGCCCGCACGGCTTGTAAAAACCATGCGCACGGGGCGTTGTGGTGCTTCCTCGTTTACTGGCATGCACTCCAGATTAGCGCAGTACCTTCAGCGTTTAGCGCATGAAGGACGGCACGTCGAGATCGTCGTCACCGTCATCCTGGCGACGGTCGTCGCGGCGCTCAGCCGGACGCGACAGGCGGTAGTCGTCGCGGCGCTCCTCGCGAGAAAAACGCTCAGAGGTGGTAAACAAACCACCGTTGGAGGAATGACGCGGCCGGTAGGTCTCTGCCGGTTGTTCCTCGAAACGAGGACGCTCTTCTTGACGCGGCTCTTCGTAGCGCGGCTCTTCGTAGCGCTGTTCCTCGTAGCGCTGCTGCGGTGCAGGCTGCTGGACTGGGGCAGCCTCTTCGCGGTTGTCGAAGAGGGAGCCCGGACGCTGTTGTTGTTGCTGCTGCTGAGGCGCAACGTTAGTTGTCATGTTTGCCTGCGCATCGAAGCCAGTGGCGATGATGGTGACGCGGACTTCGTCGCCCAGGTTGTCGTCGATGATGGTACCGAAGATGATGTTGGCATCCTCGTCAGCGCGCTCCTCCACCATGGAAGCAGCGGCGTTGACCTCGTGCAGGCCAAGGTCGGAGCCACCAGCGATGGAGAGCAGGACACCCTTGGCGCCTTCCATCGTGGACTCGAGCAGCGGCGAGTTGATGGCCTGTTCAGCAGCGTTGAGCGCGCGGTTATCGCCCCGTGCGGAGCCGATGCCCATGAGTGCGGAGCCGGCATCAGCCATGACGGAGCGGACGTCAGCAAAGTCGACGTTGATCATGCCCGGGATGGTGATGAGGTTGGTAATACCCTGCACACCGTTGTGGAGGACTTCATCGGCAGCACGGAATGCCTCGACGATGGAGAGCTCTTCGCCACCGAGCTGCATGAGGCGATCATTCGGAATGACGATGAGAGTGTCGCAGACCTCGCGCAGCTCCTCGATACCGGACATAGCCTGACGAGTACGGCGAGCGCCCTCGAACTTGAATGGACGGGTCACAACGCCGACGGTCAGCGCGCCCATCTTCTTGGCGATGGAAGCAACGACCGGGGCGGCGCCGGTACCGGTGCCGCCGCCCTCGCCTGCGGTCACGAAGACCATGTCGGAGCCTTCCAGGGCATCCTCAATCTCGGTCTTATGGTCTTCTGCAGAGGTCTTGCCGACCTCTGGGTTAGCACCCGCGCCCAAACCGCGAGTGGCCTCGCGTCCGATGTCGAGCTTGGTGTCGGCATCAGAGAAGATCAGTGCCTGCGAGTCCGTGTTGATTGCGACGAACTGAACGCCCTTCAGCCCTTCTTCAATCATGCGGTTAACGGCGTTGACACCGCCGCCGCCGACACCGACGACCTTGATGTCCGCGAGGTTATTGCTAGTAGAGATCATGTGAGGGGCTCTCACCTTTCACTGTTGGTGCGTAAACGAGGATTTGTGCGCCCAGCATTTGTTGCGAGCGGTTAGTTCCATCTTTAACGACGCGCTTGTAATTTTCGCGTTCATTTTGCCGCGTGTCGGTACCCTCAAGTAGTGGTTTAGGGTTGCTGACATGCAGGTTTTCAGATCACAAAAGCCCCACGCACCCCACCCGTTGACACTATTTGGGGCTGCGCAGGGCTTAAGTTTTGAACGCTAATTTTATTTACTTGTGACCAATTCCGGGTTAGAAATATTCCAGTTTTGGCCTTCCATCTTTAGAACGGTTTCAAACGCCAAGGCTTTGTTCGCATTATCCTCCGAGGCGCCCCAGAAAACGGTCCGCTCATCCTGGAGGTGGAAAGTCATCGAGTACGCGTTCTTCACCTCCAGCGACTTGACCTGCGCACGCAGGTTCTGTGGCAGCGCAGCAAGCACATCAACGGCATCGCGCAAATCCTGCGAACCCGGCTCCGCGCTGCCGGTAATTTCCACTGCGCCCTCCGGCGGGGTGTCCGTGGTGAACTCCTTACCCTCGGCGTCGATAAGCAAATTGCCCTCGCGGAAAGCCACCGCCTCATGTTCGATGACCTCGATATCGAGGGTCGATGGGAAGGCACGCGATACCGTCGCAGACTTTACCCACGGCAGGTGTGCCACTCCCGACGCCGCCGCACGAGCATCAACGCGAACCAGATTCTCCCCCACCGCTACCCCGCTGGACTCTTCCACCTGTGCAGCATCCACGTGGGAATTGCCTTGGATCTCAAAGGAGGAAACCTTAAACACTGGAAAAAGCCACACGGCAGCAGCCGCCAAGACCAGCACGGCAAGAATTCCGGCGACTATTGCGGTAATTGATTTCTTAGACATTCAGCGCCTTTAGCTCGTCCAAGATTTCTGCGGCAAGCATCGTCACTGAACCGGCGCCGATGGTGAGCACGACGTCGCCAGGCTGCACCAGCGAGACAACGTCCTGCGCCGCCTCAGAGAAGTTCGGTTCGAAGATCACCTTCATGTCTTCCGGCATCTTGTCAGTGATGATGCGAGAGGTAATCCCCTCCACCGGCTGCTCGCGGGCGCCGTAGATGTCGAGGACCACGGCGGCGTCGGCAAGCGCCAGCGCCTGCGCGAACTCCTTATCGAACTCCATCGTGCGCGAGTACAGGTGCGGCTGGAAGCAAGCGATAACGCGGGCCCCCTTGCCCTCAGCCTCGACCTTCTGACGCGCTGCCGTGAGCACAGCAGTGACCTCGGTGGGATGATGCGCATAATCGTCGAAGACGCGCACTTGAGACTCGGTGCCTCGGAACTCAAAACGGCGGCGCACGCCGGTAAAGTCCGTCAGGCCCTCAGCCAGCTCGGAGAGCTCGCCGCCCGCAAGCCCGCCGGAGACAAGCGCGGCCAGGGAATTGAGTACCATGTGATGGCCCGGAATCTGCAGCTCGTAGGACAGCTCTTGGGACTGTGCACCCGGCAGTGCCACGCGCACGCGGACCTGCATTCCGATGACGGAAACCTTCTCCTCCAGAACCTCAGCCGCCAGCGGGATGGACGGGTACTTCTCCCCCGCTTCCGCGCTGCCATAACCTAGGACCTGAATGCCGCGCTCGAGCGCGCGCAGGCCAGTCTGGGCAGCGTGATCATCTTCCAGGCACACAACGAGGTACCCGCTTTCTTCGATGCGATCAGCAAAATCATCGAAGACCTTGTAATAAGCCTCGGCGTTGTGGAAGAAATCTAGGTGGTCAGGCTCGACGTTGGTGATTACTGCGACGGTTGGGCTGTAACGCAGCAAGGAGGCATCGGACTCATCGGCTTCGGCCACGAATGCCGCGCCGGTTCCCGCATGGGCGTTGGTGCCTGCACGGTTGAGCTGGCCGCCGATAGCGAAGGAAGGATCCAATCCGGCCTGCTGCATCGCGGTCACGGTCATGGACGTGGTGGAGGTTTTTCCGTGGGTGCCCGCCAACAGAATCTGCTGGTGCCCCTCCATGAGCTCCGCCAGAAGGTCAGAGCGGCGGATGACCGGGATACCGGCCGCGCGAGCACCTGCAAGTTCTGGATTGTCCTGTGGAATAGCGGCGAAGGAAGTCACCACAACAGTAGGCTTGTCACCTGCCAACTCAAGGTTTTCAGCTGCGTGGCCGATAGCGATCTTCACGCCCATCGTGCGCAGTACTTCCACTGGAGTGGAGGCCTTCACATCAGAGCCAGTCACGACGCCCCCGCGGTTAGCCAAGATGCGGGCCAAACCGGACATGCCGGAGCCACCAATACCCACCATGTGGACGCGGGAAAGATCGTAGGAGTTTGTCATTTACTTTTCCTTCACATTCGCTAATAAGGCCGACTTTTAGTCGGTGTGCGCTGCGCGCGAGGCTTCGTCGATCATATCCCTGATGTGATCGGCAATCGTATTGGCAACGTCGCCCGCAGAGTTAGTGGCAGCCGCCTTACGCATAGCCGCATACCGCTGCTCATCCCCAAGGGTTGCCTGCACTTCATCCACCAGGCGCTGCGGGGTTAGCTCCGCATCAAGAATCTGCACTGCAGCACCAGCCGCAACCAATTCGCGAGAGTTCAGCGCCTGCTCACCGTTTCCGATAGGCAGCGGAATGTAAATTGCAGGCACGCCGGCCGCAGTAACCTCGGCAACCGTCATGGCACCGGAACGGCACACCATAAGATCTGCCACGGCTAGCGCACCGGCCATGTCATCGATATAAGGCAGCGCAGTGTAGTGCTCAGCTTCCGCTGGGGCCACATTCTTCTTGCCATAGGCGTGAAGAACCTGGTACTTCTCCGTCAACTGCGACAGCGCGCCCGCAACCGCGGTGTTGATGCTGACAGCGCCCTGCGAGCCGCCGGTAACCACGATGGTTGGACGTTCTGGGTCCAAATTCCAGCGTTCGCGTGCTGCGGCTGCGGCGCTGCCGTCGGGGTCCTCGCCCAGCCCAGGACGTACCGGAATGCCCACGACCTCGCCGGGCATGCCGGAGTTACGGTGTGCATTAAGTCCAATTCCGCCAATACGCACGCCGAGCTTATTGGCGATGCCGGAAAGCGCGTTCGTCTCCAACACGTAGAACGGCATACCCATGGACTTGGCAGCTAGATATGCCGGCGCTGCCACATAACCACCGGTTCCAAACACCACGTCCGCTTCGACCTCTTTAAGCACCTTGCGCGTCTGCAGCACGGACTTAATCAGATTGAAGGGAAGCTTGAACAGCTCAGCGTTAACCTTGCGCGGCACGGGCACTGGCGTAATGAGGCGCAGATCGACCCCACGCCCCGGAACGATGTCGCGTTCCAACCCTTTCTGGGTACCGAGCGCCGTTAATCGGGCGCCGTGGCGCTGTCTGAGCGCTTCACCCACTGCGAGTGCTGGTTCAATATGGCCTGCGGTGCCGCCACCTGCAATGACGACGGAAATGGGGGTGGAATTCATGCCCTACACGCTACCAGTGCGCCTGCTGCTTAACGGCGCTCGCCGCGCCCGTCTCGCCGATCGGCGCCACGCTGGCGGTACTCACCCCGCGGCGCCGTAGAACCGGTGTTATTCTCCCCAGCCCGCGGCTGTCGGCTCGTCACTGGGCGGCCAAAGCGTTCTTCTCGTTCTGCGTTGCGACGAGCCAATTGTCCGACTACGCCGGATTGCCCTTTCCCGCGTTTTGCTGGAGTTCGTGAAGCGTGTCGTCCCGTCTTACGCTTTGGCGCGTCACCAGCAAGCTGGGGCTCGGGGATGAAGAATAGGCGGTCGAATAGCGGGCGCCCAAAGTTCTGCATCGCCGAAATCTGTAATGGCTCGTGCCGCGCCACATTGCACAACACTCCCATCGAGCCAATAGTGATAAGTGCAGCGGTACCACCTGCAGAAATCATCGGCAGCTGAATACCCGTCACAGGTAACAAACCAATGACGTAGCCGATGTTGATGAACGCCTGGATAACCACGCCCACCGTCAAAGTGGCAGCCAACAAGGATTGGAACTGGTCCTGCGCGTTTTTCGCAGTGCGCAGTCCGATGTATCCCAATGCCGCAAACAGAAAAATAACGAGGACGCCGCCCCACAGGCCGAGTTCCTCCCCGATGATAGCGAAGACAAAGTCATTCTTAGCTTCGGGTAGGTAGAACCACTTGGCGCGCGACTGCCCGAGACCTACGCCCCAAAAGCCTCCGTCGGCAAGTGATAGAAAGCCCTGGTATGCCTGGAAACCTGTGCCCTGCGTATCCTCAATGTTTCCGCGAATTGCATCAAAGTAGGTATGGAATCGGTGCGAACGGAAGCCACCCGATAGGAACACAGCGAGCAAGCCCAACGTACCGAGGACCAAGACCACCGCGGGGACCCGCCAGTCAACGCCAGCGAAAATCAAAGTAAAGACCACGACCATGGCGAAAGATACCGCCATGCCAAGGTCACTCTGGGCCACGATGAGGAAGAACATCAGCCCCGAGATGATGGAATACATCATGAAGGGATCGGTCGGATGTAGCGAGCGGTGGGACTTACCGGCCAACGCAGTTGCGCCGTACATAGCCACCGTCACTCGGGCAAACTCCGAAGGCTGGAAGCCAACACTACCGATGGAAATCCACGACTGGGAACCCACGGTGTCGCGTCCGGTACCGATTCCCGGAATAAGCACCGCAATGAGCAGGAGTATTGACAGCAGCAGCAGCCACGGGACTAGTTTACGCAGCGTATAAGGCGAGATACGCAACGCCAGCCAGAACAACACCAAACCACCGAAGACAAGCAGGCACTGGCGGATGGCCTCTGCCCAAACATTGGAAGTCTCCGTGAAGGATGTCGCCATGGATGCAGAAAAAGCCATCAGCACGCCGATGCCGATCAACGAGAAGATGATGATGCGCAGCAGCTGATAGTCCAAGCCCGGCTGAGCACGGTAGTGCTGGCGGATTTCTTGCACGCGCTGGCCGAGCGTCTTCGACGCCGGTGTTTGCGGCCGGGTGGCAGTCATGGGTTCTCCTGGGGTGCGTGCGTGATTAACGTGCGATGCGTCGGGCAGCCGCGGCAAAGTAGTCACCGCGTTGGCTCATTCCCGTGTACATATCCAACGATGCCCCAGCAGGTGCCAAAAGCACAGTATCGCCGCTCTCGGCGTGTTGCACTGCCGCAGCCACAGCTTCATCCATGGCGGCAACGGGGTCGGTGGATTCGATAAGGATGGTAAGCACGCCTGGGGCATGCGCGACGATGGCGTCGGCGAGCAGCTGCTTGTCGACGCCCATTATCACCGCCACCTTGATATGCGTGGCGTGTGTTTCGAGCAGCTCTGAGGTGTCAGCACCTTTGAGCTGACCGCCAGCGATCCACACCACGGAATCAAGCCCACGCATCGCGGCCTCGGCAGCGTGCGGATTGGTGGCCTTGGAATTATCGATATAGTCGACGCCTGCGTGAGAGTGCACGACCTCGCCTCGGTGGCCGGCCACGGTGTAGCTGACGAGCCCCTCGGTAATCGAGCGGGGTACTGCGCCTGCCAGTGCGGCGGCAGCTGCGGCGGCACCGGCGTCCAGTACTCCAGCCATTCCGGCAGGCTCAATGGTGGTGACGTCCTCGATGAGGGTTACCGAGTGGCCGGCAACGTTGTTAAGAACGAGTTTTCCTTCGACAACGCCCGCTTCCCCATCGGCAGGTTCGGTGTGGGTGAAGGCGTGCACATCAGCGGAAATCATTCCGGCATTGCGCGCCTTGTCCGCGTATTCGCGCACGTGCGCGTCGTCGCGGCCGATGACCGCGTGCGCGCCCTTGAGGACCTTGGCCTTCGCCTCGGCATAGGCGGCGAAGGAGCCGTGCCAGTCGAGGTGATCATCTGCCAGGTTGAGCAGTACGCCGACCTCTGGGGTCAGCTGGGAGGACCAGTGCAGTTGGAAGGAAGAAAGTTCGGCGACCAGTACGTCAACGCGTGGGCTTGCCGCCAGCGCATCGAAGGGCGAGGTGCCGATATTGCCCACGGCCTGGGAGCGCTTGCCAGAGCGCTTTTCATCGGCCGCCATGATGGCAGCCAGCATGCCCGTGGTAGTGGTCTTGCCGTTGGTGCCGGTCACAGCAAGCCAGGTGCGCGTGGGGCCAAAGAGCTCTGCCTTATCCAAGCGATAAGCCAGCTCGACATCGCCGATCACCTCAACGCCCGCCGCAGCGGCGGCCACCAACAGTGGTGAGCTCGGCGCCCAGCCTGGTGAGGTAACCACGAGGGAGAACTCCGCGGGATCAACAGCGGCGGTATCAACGGTCGCGACGCATAGGTCGGCAGCGAGTGCGGCACGTGAGTCGGCGTTGCCATCGGCCACAACCAAGTCTGCTCCCAGCCCCAGCAAGACAGTGGCGCAGCCGCGGCCGGACACTCCGGCGCCAGCCACCAAGATACGGCCTCGCAAGGACTCGGGAAGTCCTCCAGCTAGGTTCTCTGGCACTTTAGTCATGACTAGCCCACCAGCCCGATGCCGGAATCAGCGAGCCACTCGCCGTAGAAGATTGCCACACCAGTCATGGCGGCCATCGCCGCAATGAGCCAGAAGCGAATGACAACCGCGGTCTCGGCCCAGCCGCCGTTTTCGAAGTGGTGGTGGATTGGAGCCATGCGGAAGAAACGCTTGCCGGTGGAACGGAAGACCACGATCTGGATGACCACAGAAACGGTCTCGATGACGAAGAGCGCGCCAATGATGATCATGAGCAGCTCGGTGCGGCTGGTCACGGAGATGCCCGCAACCAGGCCACCCAGGGCCAGGGAACCAGTATCGCCCATGAAGATCTTGGCCGGTGCAGCGTTCCACCAGAGGAAGCCCAGGCAACCACCCAGGCCGGCGGCAGTCAGAACCGCCAGGTCCAGCGGATCACGGACCTGGTAGCAGCCAGCGGTGAAGTCAGCCGCGCAAGAGTTGCGGAACTGCCAGAAGGTCATGATGGTGTACGCACCCATCACGATTGCGGTGGTACCCGCCGCCAAACCATCCAGGCCGTCGGTCAGGTTGACCGCGTTAGACCATGCCGCGATGAGGATGTACATGAAGATAAGGAACACGATGGTTCCGACAATGGTCGGGCCAACGGCAATGTCGAAGGTCTCGATGTCACGAATGAAGGAAAGCTTCGTGGAGCCAGGCGTCAGGCCCTTCTCATCGGGGTTCTGTAGAACCAGCAGGCCGAAGGCCAGAGCGAGCGCCAGCTGGCCCACCAGCTTGGCCGTCTTGTTCAGGCCCAGGTTGCGCTCTTTGAAGAGCTTGATGAAGTCATCAGCAAAACCCAAGCCACCAAGCCCCAGAGTCAAGCCGAGGACCAGGATGCCCGAGTAGGTGAAGCCACCATGGCCGGTGATTTGCCCGTAGATGCCGACCGTCAGGTAAGCCACGGTGATACCGGCGAGGATCGCAAGACCGCCCATGGTTGGCGTGCCGCGCTTACGAAGGTGCGACTTGGGGCCGTCCTCGCGGATTTCTTGGCCCTTTCCTGTGTCCGAGAAATACCGGATCAGGAGTGGGGTGATAAAAATCGCTACGAGGAAGCTGACCACACCAGCGATGATGATCTGAGTCACGTGCTTGGGTTCCTTCTATTTCCGTGAACTAGCTCTGGTTGAGCTTTTCTGCGACGAGCCACAGGCGTTGGGCATTCGAAGCTTTGACAAGGACGACATCTTTAACGTCCCTTTGCGGCCAATCGTCCACGCCCACAGGCGGGGTACGGAGGAGACTATCAACAATCTTTGCGGCCTCATCAACATCGACACTGACACTAGTATTTATACCCTTTGCCTGTGCAGCTTCAGCCATCGCCCGCGTATTGGGGCTGCTGCCTACAGCAACCAGATGGTTTACGTGGTACTTCGCGAGCTCTGCGCCCAGCTGACGGTGTGCGTCGAGAGCGTCGTCGCCCAGCTCACCCATCTCGCCGAGCACGGCAATAGAACGTGCGTCGGGACGCGCAGTGGCCGTGTATGCCAGCGCTGCGATGGCCGCACGCATCGAATCCGGGTTTGCGTTATAGGAATCATCAATCAGGGTGACTCCGTCGCGGCGGTTGCGCACGTCCATGCGGTGCTCCGACGCAATGCGGTGTCCAGACAACGCGTTTGCCACGAGTTCAGCGCTCAGCCCCAACTCGATGGCGGCGGCTGCTGCGGCCAGCGCATTCGACACCTGATGCGCACCGAAGACCTGAAGTTTCACCGGAAGTGGCGCATGACCTGGAGTATGCATGAGGAAGGAAGCACGGGCGACGTCGTCAAGCTGCACGTCCGTGGCATAGTACTGCGCTGGCGGAGTGGAGCCTTGCTTGGCGACGGCCGAGTAATAGACCACCTTTGCATTCGTGCGGGGCGCCATGCCAGCGACGAAAGAATCGTTTGCATTGAGCACGGCGACGCCGCCCTCAGCTGCAGATGGGAGCGCCTCGACGAGCTCGCCTTTCGCGAGCGCGATATTCTCCCGCGAACCGAACTCGCCTAGGTGTGCGGTACCAACGTTGAGGACTACGCCTACCTTGGGTGCGGTGATGCCGGTCAAATGCCGGATGTGGCCGATGCCACGAGCAGACATCTCGGCCACGAGGTACTCGGTGTGTTCGTCACAGCGCAGTGCGGTATAAGGCAGACCGACCTCATTGTTGAAGGAGCCTGGTGGTGCTACCGTCTCCCCAGCGGCGCGGAAGATCGTGGCGATGAGGTCCTTGGTGGAGGTCTTACCAGCGGAACCGGTCACGCCCACGATGTTGAGGCCGTCTTCAGCGGCTAGGCGCTGGGTGACGGCGCGGGCCAGTGCGGACAGCGCCTGGATGACTGCGGCGGCGGAGCCATCCTCGTCATTGGCATAGATGTCGGCGTTTGCGCCGTCGCCTTCCACCTTGCCGGTGGGTTCAACAACGATGGCCGGAACGCCCACTGGGCGCGCGGCGAGAACGGCCACCGCACCGGATTCAACGGCCTTCTCGGCAAAGTCGTGGCCGTCGACGCGGGCGCCTGGCAGCGCGAGGAAGAGGCCACCTGGGGTGACCTTGCGGGAGTCAAACTCTACGAATCCAGTAACTGCAGCTGCAGGATCTGGGACGCAATCTAGGCGGCCGCCGGTAATGTCGGCGATTTCTTGGAGGGTCAATGCAATCATGCTTGTTCCTTACTCACAGTGTCACCGTACTCCGCATGCCTAACCGGCGCGCCACCGCCGAGTTTGGTGTCAAGAGCGCGGGCAACTTCTTCCCTGTCATCAAAGTGCAGGGTTTCATCACCCACGATTTGCCCGACCTCATGGCCCTTGCCAACGACGACGATAGCGTCGCCGGGCTGTGCCCACTCCACTACTGCGTCGATGGCCGCGGCACGGGAGCCGATCTCGCGAATGTCTGCGGTCTGGGAAGCCTTCTGCGCGCCCGCCATGACAGCGGCACGGATGGCTGCAGGGTCCTCGCTACGCGGATTGTCGTCCGTAACCACGACGAGGTCTGCGCGTTCTGCTGCAGCTGCGCCCATGAGCGGACGCTTTGAAGAGTCGCGGTCGCCGCCGGCGCCGACGACGACGCCGAGGCGTCCGCCGGTCTCAGACAGCTGGCCGCGCAGAGTATCAAGGACCGCTGCAATGGCTGCTGGCTTGTGGGCGTAGTCGACAACTGCCACGAAATCTTGGCCACGGCTGATGCTCTCCATCCGCCCCGGTACGGCCACGCGCTCGACACCGTTTAGGAAGGTTTCGGTGTCCACGCCTACCGCAGCTGCCATGCCTGCTGCCAGCGCAGCGTTGGCGATGTTGAACTTGCCTGGCATCGGCAGCTCAAAGGAATAGGTCTCCCCACTGAAGCTCAATTCAACGTGCTGTGCGCCAGTGGGCTCGGTGCCTAACTGACGGGCGCTAATCACCTGGTTGGTGTTCTCGGCTGTTTCCTCGCCTGTGGTTGAAACGAGCGTCAGTGGCTTGCCGGCGACTTGCTGCGCCATGCGCTTGCCCCAGTCATCATCAACACAGATTACGGCAGCGGACGCTGCTTGCGCGCCGTCGAAAAGCGCTGCCTTGGCTGCGAAGTAATCCTCCATCGTTGGGTGGAAGTCGAGGTGGTCCTGGCTCAAGTTGGTGAAACCACCAACATCGAACTGGGTACCTCGCACGCGCCCAAGCTCAAGTGCGTGGGAGGAGACCTCCATGACCACGTGCGTGACTCCTTCGTGACGCATGCGCGCAAAGAGCTCCTGCAGGGTCGGAGCCTCGGGAGTGGTGAGCTTAGTCGGCACGGGTTCACGGTTGATGCGGGTTCCGGTTGTGCCGATAAGACCCACCTTGTGACCTGCGTGGAGAAGACCCGCCTCGAGGAGGTAGCTCGTGGTGGTCTTGCCAGATGTTCCTGTCACGCCCAGTACGGTCAAGTGCTCAGTGGGGTGCTCGTAAATTTCAGCGGCGATGAGACCCAACACTGCACGAATGTCTTCCACGACAATGATGGGGCGACGCTCACCAGCTTCTTGCAGGTGTTGTAGGCCCGCCTCATCGGTGAGGATGGCCGCTGCCTCAGTGTCACCGGCAAATTGGGCACCGTGTACTCGCGTACCTGGAAGGGCCGCGAAGAGCCCGCGGGCGGCAATCGCCTTCGAGTCGAGACTGCACGTCGAAACAGTGACGGATTCATCGCCGATGACGCGGCCGCCGCCAATGGTGGCGAGGGTCTGGAGGTCTACGCTCATTGCATTTCTCCCTAAAGCTTTCTAGTGAACTTTTCTTGAGGTTTTAATAGTTGAGGGGCTTACTGAGCTCGCAAGGTTAATTCTGGGCCAGGCGGGGAGGTAGGGATGTTATCGCGATTGAGCAGCCAGCTTGCGATGTCTGTGAAGACAGGCGCCGCGGACTGACCACCGGAACCATTGTCGTTAACTCCGGACTGCGGCTCGTCGAGCATGATTGCCACAACAAAGCGTGGGTCGTCGGCAGGCGCGATACCCGCGAAGGTGATCCAGTAGGCGGAGTTCGAGTAGGCTCCCGTCTTCTCGTCAACCTTCTGTGCGGTACCGGTCTTGCCGGAAAGTTGGTATCCCTCGATCTTGTTGCCGCCGGCGGTGCCGTTCTGGACGCCATTCGGGTCGGATTGGAATACAGCGCGGAACATATCCACAGTGGTCTTCGCGGTTTCCTTGCTTACTACCTGCGTCTTCTTGGGAGCGTCGAGCTCCTCCTTCTCGCCGTTGGAATTGGTGATGGAGGAAATGATGCGTGGCTCGATGCGCTCACCACCGTTCGCCAAAGCCTGGTAGACGCTGGCCATCTGCAGCGTGGTCCACGACTGGCCCTGGCCGATCGGCAGGTTGGCGAAGGTACCGCCGGACCACTGCTCTACGTCGGGGACCAAACCTGCAGACTCGTTTGGCAGCTCAATACCAGTGGTCTGACCAAGGCCGAAGGCCTTGAGATACTTGGCGTAGCGCTCCTGCCCCAACTGCTGGGCGATCATCAGAGTGCCCACGTTTGAGGACTTACCGAAGATACCAGTGGTGGTGTAAGGCTCGACGCCGTGATCCCAGGCATCATTAACAGTTACGCCAGCCATATCGATGGATCCTGGAACCTGGTGAACCTGGTCTGGGGTGGTAACGCCCTCCTGCAGCGCTGCGGCCGCGGTGATGATTTTGGCCACTGAGCCAGGCTCATACGGGTGCGAAACGCTGCGGTTGTCGAAGGTTTTGTCTTCCTTGAGCTGCTTTTCGATGTCTTTGTTCGGATCGATGGTGCCCGTGTTAGCCATGGCCAAGACTTCGCCCGTAGCAACGTCGAGGACCACCGCTTGTGCATTCTTGGCCTTGGAGTTGGCGCGTGCCTTCTCCAGCTTCTGCTGTACATAGGTCTGCAAATCAAGGTCCAGGGTCAAGGTGACGTTCTTGCCGTCGGTTGCTGAGACCTCATCGCGCAACGTGCCGGGAATTGCCTGCCCATTGGTGGAAACATCCTCGGTGGAGCTGCCATCGATACCAGTCAGAGTGGAGTCACCGGAAGCTTCGAAGCCGAACTGACCTTGTCCGTCCATGGAGACCTTGCCGATGACGTTCTCCGCGATGGAGCCATTCGGGTACTGGCGAATCTGCTGCTCATCAGCTGCGAGTCCGTGGTACTCAGAAGCGATTTTCACTGCTACATCCGGGTCCACGTTACGAACTAGAACCTCGTACTGGGTATCCGCGTGCAGCTTATCCAGAATCTGTTTCTCGTCCACGTCGCCGGTGTCCAATCCAGCATCGTTGATTTTGGAAGGGATGCCCTTCGCCATGTCCTTTAGTCGCTCTTCGAGCTTATCGTCGAGAAACTTATTACGCGCGGCGTCGTCAAGCCCGTCAAAGGAAGCTTCTCCGGTAGCTTCCAATTCCTCCTGCTCACGAAGTTCGTCGCGCAGGCGCGTTGGCGAAACGGTGAGTGAACGCGACTTCATTGTGTAGGCAAGTCGCTGCCCATTGCGATCGACAATCTCACCGCGGCGAGCCGAGTCGATATACACGCGGGATCGCTGAGCCACAGCTTTAGCGGCAAAGTCGGGACCCCAGACGATCTGTACCCAAGCCAAGCGCCCGACCAAGGCCACGAACACCACCATAAGGACAGCAACAACGGTTTTGACTCGCTGCCGCAAGATAGCCTTCTGCGGCAAAGCCATGGCAGCCTTGGCACGCGCGGTACGGCCACCGCCCTGGGCCTGCGGATCACGTGTTGCAGGCTTTACTCGCTCACTCGGGCGCGACGCCGAACCTGCACGCGGCATAGCGGATCCAGTGGCGGCCCCCCGATGGCTACGACCACCGGAACGCCCACTTTGGCGGCCATAACGACCGCGGTCGGCAGCATTATCCCTGCCATCGCGCCCATGCTCCCCTCGGGAACCGCGTCGACGGTCACCTGAATTTGGTGGAGTCACAAAGTCACCTTTTCCTTATGCCGCGTCGAATACAAAGCCACTTAAATGCGGTTGCGGGCTCGGCGTGACCGATGGTCTTGAAGCTCGCCCGCAAAGCAGGCAGTCTTGCTTGAAGATTCTGCCTTATAAAAGCCAAGTGCTCGCACAGGCACGCGCGAGCACTTCTGAAGAAGCAGGATTTTTAGCTAGTTAGCGTATGGCGCTTGGGCTGGGATGTTCGGCAGATCCTGCGGTGCTGCCGGAGCAGATTCCTGCCCGGCCGGAGCCTGGCCATTGTTATTGCGCGCCTCACGTTGACGACCCTGCGGCACCTCGTTGAGACTATCTGAGATGTCCTTCGTTGCGTTCGGATCACTCGATGCCTGGCCCGGACGGACTGGCTCGCCGTTGACGTCAACAATGGACTCAGTGTTCAACTCAGCCGGACGCTTCTCGTTGACAGCCCCGTCTGGGCCGACCTCTACGATTCCTGGCTGGGTAGGTACGCCCATCTTGGCATCATTGGCACGCCGCGCAACGTCAGAAGCCGAGCGCACATTTTCGAGGTCACGATTCAGCGTCTCGAGCTGGTTATTCAGCTCAGACTCGCGAACTGTCAAGTCCTTGACCACAAAGGTCTGGGCAGTCGAGATACCAGAAAGCCACATCGACACCACGACGCCGAAAATCAGCAATCCGATGGCCATGAAGGACATACGAGTAAAAAGCGAGCTCTTTTTATTTAGCGACTGCTGTGGAAGACGGCGGCCACGGAAAGAAACAACCTGCTTCGAACCCAAGCGGTTTCCGCGGCGCGCCGGCACCTGGGTACGGTGCGGCGTTCGACGCGGAGTGCGCTGGGGAACGGCGCGGCGACCTGGCTCTAGAAGAGTCGTGGCAGCTCCGGTATCGGTACCGGTTGTAAAGTCGCGGCTCGCCCCCATGGTGCGGGTCCTCTCTTGTGTGGTGTTGCGGGAAGTGTGTGGTGCGGTAGTGCGTTCGTAGAGGCTCATGCACTACCTCCCGGTGGGTGCAGGTGAGGCTCGCCCTCGAGTCTCTCTATGGCCCGCACCCTCACGGATGCGGCGCGGGAGTTTTCTTCAATTTCCTCGGCGCTCGCCTTTTCAGCGCCACGGGTGACCGTTTTAAACTTTGGAGCCGTGCCTGGAAGATCCATCGGAAGCCCGGCTGGCGTCTTAGACGCAGCCAGCTCGGCGAAAGCCTGCTTAACGATGCGGTCCTCGAGAGACTGGTAGCTCATGAACACCGCGCGTCCGCCGACGTGTAGTGCATCTGTAATAACGGGGATCACCCGCTCGATTGCCTCAAGCTCGCGGTTAACCTCGACGCGCAATGCCTGGAAGGTGCGCTTTGCCGGATGCCCACCGGTGCGGCGAGTTGCCGCGGGGATGGTGGCGTAGAGCAGTTCGACAAGACGTTCGGAGTTGCTGAACGGCTCTTTCTCACGCTCCTTGAGCACCGCCGAGGCAATTTTGCCTGCGAAACGCTCATCCCCGTAGGTCTTGAGAATTCGTGCAAGGTCGCCATGGCTGTACGTGTTCAACACGTCTGCAGCGGTAATGCCATGCGAGGGGTCCATGCGCATGTCCAACGGTGCATCCGTCTTATACGCAAAGCCGCGCTCAACTTGGTCGAGCTGCATGGAAGAAACACCCAAGTCGAACAGGGCGCCAGCAATGCCGTGCTCGCAAGCAATGTCAAAGATTGCACCCTCTCCCCTGGCAATTTCGCCGCCGACCTCGTCGAAGCGTGCGTTGACGCCCACAAAGCGATCCTCGAATGGCTCCAAGCGCTCGGTGGCTGCGGCCAGCGATGCGCCATCACGGTCAACGCCTACCACGTGCAGGTTAGGGAAAGTCCGCAGGAAAAACTCGGTGTGGCCGCCGGCGCCTAAAGTGCCGTCAACGACAACCGCGTTGCTCCCGGCCGCCTCAATTGCGGGCGCGAGCAGTTGAGCCATACGCTCGCGCATGACTGGAACATGGCCGTGGTTTTCGGCTATGTCGTAGTTAATGTTGTTGGCTACGTTGTCAGTGTTCTTGTCTTGAGCCGTCATTACTGCTCGTCACCCCCTTTCCTCAATCGGTCCCACAGAGCAAAAAAGTGCGTATAGGGCCCTGTCCGAGGCAGGTTTCTGATATCGGGGAAGTACACCAGAGCATCCACCTCGGGCAGAGTCCGTACACGCACTCATCGCTGCCCTTTGCTCTTTAGAGCAAACCAGCGAGTACGTCATCGGCGTCTGCTGCCGAATAAGCATCTTCAGTTTGCGCCTGGTACTCAGCCCACGCGGCTGCGTCCCAGATTTCGAGGAAGTCCACTGAACCGACCACCACGCATTCCTTTGAGAGGTTTGCGTATTCGCGGTGTGCGGCTGAAAGAGTGATTCGCCCGTGTCCATCCGGCCTTTGCTCATCCGCACTTGCTGCCAAGTTACGAATAAACGCACGCGCGTCTGGGTTGGTGCGAGACACTGCTGCCGCTTTCCGTGCACGCGCCGCGAATTCCTCACGCGGATAAACCGCTAGAGAGTGATCCTGACCTTTGGTGACCATAAGGCCACCAGCCAAATCTTCGCGGAACTTAGCGGGAAGCGTAAGCCGCCCTTTGTCATCGAGTTTGGGAGTGTAGGTACCCAGAAACATCCCGGGCCCACCTTCCTGTCACTCGAAACTCCGGATTCCTCTGGCATGAAACCTTGCGCCAAACCCTCGGGAGTTACTCGAAATTCTGACGCTCACTTTCACACTGCGCCCCACTCTACCCCACTTTCCCCCACTTCTGTCACCCCAAGCCGCGTGTTCAAAGAATTCCAACTCGATCGATCGAGGTAGACGACCGTTTTAACGGTGGGAAGAAATCCCCGCTACCCCCTTGACACCACCCCACAACCACCCCTTTGGCCCCACATGTAACACCTACATATTGCGCACCATAGGCCGCAATAGCCCCTTATATTGTGAATTCTCCACCCGCACACCGCGCACCATCCGACGCCATTTACCCATTTCCCAAAACAGCAGACCCGGAAAACCAGACGTCAAGGTCAGTTTTGCTCACACTCCATACTCCGACAACAGCGACCACAAGGTCTGGGATTCCAGGGTTGCACTTCTAGAAAGCGCCGCCACAACTTCAACCCAAACGTCCCCCCGGTGGGGCAAAGTGGGGAATGTGGGAGAAAGTGGGGAATATGGGGCAAAGTGGGGATTAGAAAGTGGGAACCTTGAAGTGGGAATCTCACAAAGGGCTGAACGCAAAAAGCCCGCATCCCCTCTTCCGCTTGGGAAGTTAGGAATGCGGGCTCAACCCACAAATTCGGCTTGTTTCAGCGCTGGCGCTTATCGCTCCTCGAAACGACGGCGGAAGTTCTCCTCCAGACGGCCGCCTACTCCGCCCTGACCACCAGCCGACTTCTGCTTAGCGCGAGCATCCGAGTAAGACGGCACCTTCTCCTTGCGCCCACGCAGCATCCACACGCCAGAGGCAAACATAACAAGGAATCCGACGATAGAAATGCTGACAAACCAGAGGTTCTGCTGCGCGAGGGCTACGCCGCCCACCAAGAGCAAGAGACCCACGACGATGAGCGCAATACCTCGAAGGGTAATCGCACCACCGTTGCCACCGAAGCCGGAATCCTCAGCAACAGAGGAACCAAACTTAGGATCATCCTGCAATAAGGACCGTTCAATTTCACGGAGAGCTTGCTGCTCGTGCTCGGAAAGCGACACTGTTCCTCCAACTGATTTCAATGGGTCTAGGGCTAAGTTCCACAACGCAGTGCACAAATGCTGGCCGCACACGCTTTGGGATACACCATATTTTGTGAACTACTAATTATCTAACGCCCAGAGTAATCAGTAAGTTCCCGCAAATACAGTCTACCCCCACATAACTGGGGCACAACACGCCGAACATATCCCAGTTTCCCGCTTTACGCAGCAAGGGAGCCGAAGCCCATTTCCTCTTCCACATAGGAAAGGAATTCCGCCGCCAAGGCCATCACTTCAAGGACAACCTCGTCCGAAGGAGCGTCCTCCAAGCCAGAGGCCACCCGGGAGCGAAGACGAGAGTAAGCACCAAAGCGCTCAGCCCATTCCTTTTCCTCTCCCCCAACGAGTGCGAGCTGCGCCCAAGCACTCGACGGAAGGCGACGCCGCTTTGCCACCGCAGAGTCCGCAATACGAGCACCGGCCGTACGGAGGCCCGCCTGATAAGCAAACTCCAGCGCCTGATCCCAACGGCCCGCAGCAGCCATGGCACGAGCTTGCGCTAGCAAGTCGCTTGCTTGCTCCATAAAACGGTCACGCTTGAATGCGCCTACTGCCGCGCGCGACCCCCTGAACTGGGCCGTAGCTGAAATTACCTGTGCCATGATGCTCCTCCTTCGCTGGTATTGACTAACAATCTAAAGAGCCTTCCGGACATCTACCTTCATTTTAGATCACTTGTTCGAATAGTGCAATAGTTTTTCCATTTCAGAGCGTTTTTAACTTTCGAAAATCTACACCCGATGTTCATTTTTAAAAACAGAAAAGCTGCGCAATTACGTTGTCGAACAACCCCTAAGTCTGCTGTTATTAGAAGTGTGAGTTTTCAAATTCGGCGCCTGAGCCCCCAAGAATTCGCCATGCTGGCCCCACAGTTGGTGGACATCTACATCGAAGCCATGGGTTATAACCCCACCATTCGGGCTAACCGGATTAACGCGTGGAAGGCTGATGTCATGCGTCCCGGATTCACTGCGGTTATCGCCGAAAATGAATTCGGCATCGCGGGCTTGGCCTACGGTTTTGTCGGTACGCCGGACACCTGGTGGGACCGCCAGCTGCGCCGCGGTTTCACCGAGGCCGGCGGCCCCACGCCCGGGCAACTGGACATCTTGCACAACTATTTCGAGCTCGCCGAGATTCATGTCACCCCTAACTTGCAGGGCCATGGCTTAGGCCGCTGCCTCATCGAGGAACTCGCGTGGAACGCGCCAGCCTCCTATCTCTTGTTATCCACGCCCGAGGTCCCCAACGAGGCAAACGCCGCTTTTGGCCTTTACCGCAAAGTGGGATTCTTCGATGTCCTACGCAACCTCGAATACCCCGCAGACGAACGCGCCTTTGCGATTCTCGCGGCACGGTTGCCCCTGTCTGCCACCTAATTAGAAACGTCTGCCCTAACAGGTAACGTGTGAGGGGTGAAAGACAACAGCATTCCCACCATCGAGCAGTTCCCCGACCTCGCCCGCGAAAAGCTCAGCGAGTTCCTCGCACAGCGTCGCCCCGAGGTTGCAGAAATTGGTGAACCCGTTGTCAACGCAACGAACTTCCTAGAGTCCTTCGTTCTCGATGGCGGCAAGCGCATTCGCCCCACCTACGCGTGGGCTGGCTTCCTCGGCGCGCACGGCCTAGAGAGCGGCGAGGATGCCCAGGCTATGGCCACCGCCGCCTCATCGCTGGAGTTCATCCAGGCGTGCGCGCTTATCCACGATGACATCATCGATTCCTCTGATACCCGGCGCGGAAATCCCACTGTGCATCGCGCCGTCGCAGCACAACACAGGGCCAAGGGCTACCACGGCGATGCCGACTTCTTCGGTCAATCAGTAGCCATCCTGGTTGGCGATCTTGCACTCGCATGGGCCGAAGACATGCTGCAGGGCTCCGGCCTCAGCGGCGCCGCGCTGCATCGCGCTCGCGGCCCATGGTCAGGTATGCGCACCGAGGTCATCGGCGGCCAGATTCTAGACATTTCGCTGGAGGCCGCGGGTTCCGAGGACCTAGCGCTAGCCAACTCGGTCAACCGTTACAAGACGGCCGCGTACACCATCGAGCGACCGCTTCACCTTGGTGCCGCAGTCGCAGGCGCCGAGCCTGCGCTTATCGACGCTTTCCGTGGCTACGGCCGCGACATCGGAATCGCCTTCCAGCTGCGCGATGACCAGCTCGGCGTCTTCGGCGACCCCGCGATCACTGGAAAGCCTGCTGGCGACGATCTGCGCGAAGGCAAGCGCACCGTCCTCCTTTCCTTGGCGCTCCAGCACGCCGATGCGAAGGACCCAGCCGCTGCCAAGACGCTGCGTAGTCTCATCGGCAACACCGAGGATCCCGCTGACATTGCCCGTATGGCGCAAATCATCGAGGACTCCGGCGCCCCAGCGCTGCTTGAAGAGCAAATCACCGCTCTCACCGAGTCAGGGCTGCGCCACCTCCGCGAGGCGCAGGTTGATGCCGACGTCACTCAGACCCTCGAGGCACTGGCCATCAAGGCCACGGCTCGTCGAATGTAGGCAGCATGTCAGTTACATCTCCTGCCTCCCCTGCTCCTCAGACCGCAGGCCCAAAGCACAAGGTGTATAGCCTGCAGCTGCCCAATGCACTACCGGTGGGCATCGTTGCCTCCATCATCTTGATGATTGTCTCCTTCTCCGGCGGCGCTACGCGCAACCGAGGCGGTTTTCTGGAGGCCCTCAACATCGGGTTCTTGGCCTACGGGCACGGCCGCAACGTGGGCATGGTTCTCTACTGGTTCGGCCTCTTTGGCCTCGTCGCTGCATGGATCCTGGCCGGCCGCCAGGTGGTCGCGCCGCAGCTGAAGAATCCTACTCCTGACGGAGGCCTGCGCGAGATCCGTCGCATGCTCGCCGCATGGATCGCTCCACTGCTCTTTGCTGCACCTCTTGCCTCCCGCGACGTCTACTCCTATCTCATGCAAGGCGCCATGGTGCGCGATGGTTTCGATCCCTATACCGAGGGCGCAGCCGTCAACCCGGGACCATTTCTGCTTGAGGTTTCCCATGACTGGCGCAACACCACCACCCCTTATGGCCCGTTGCACTTGTGGACCGCCGAAGGCGTCACGCGCCTAGTGGGCGATAACGTCGCCGCAGGAATCATCGTCTACAAGGCAATCTCCGTCCTCGGCTTTGCCGTCATCGTCTTCGCAATTACCCGCCTGGCCCGCGCCTTAGGCGGCGACCCCGCTTTGGCACTGTGGTTGGGTGTGGCCAATCCGGTAGTTGTCCTTCACCTCATCGGTGGCATGCACAACGAGTCCGTCATGGTGGCCCTCGTGTCCCTGGGCCTGCTTGCCGCGGTACACAAGCGCTTCCACATCGGCCTCATCCTCATCGGCGTGGCCGTGGCGCTCAAGGCAACGGCCATCTTTGCAGCACCCTTCGTAGTGTGGATGATGGTGCTTCACCACGCACCGCGGGAACGCGGCGTCGCCAAACAGGTGCTCGCATTCGTCATCTCTGGAATCGTGGCGTTGGTTGAGGTAGCTCTATCCGTCGCCGTCATTACATGGGTCTCGGGCAGTTCCTGGGGATGGCTCTCCCAAATCAGCGGCAACTCCAAGGTGGTCAATCCCCTCGCCGGCCCTACCTTCGCAGCCGACGTCCTCATCCCGCTTATCCAGGTCTTTAGCCCAGAGACCACATACAACGGTGTACTGGGTATGCTGCGCAGCATCTCGATGGTCTTCATGCTCATCGGTTTGGTCTTAATGTGGTGGCTGGGCCGCGGTTCCATCAACCGCGCCATCGCAGGTACCGCTGGCGCCTACCAGGTCGCGTTCGTGTTCAACTCTGTAACTCTGCCGTGGTACTACGCCTCGGTGTTGACCCTCATGGGCACATTCCGCCCGCCGCTGCTGCTCATCAAGATCACCACGGGCGTCTCGCTATTTATCGGCGTAGCTTTCTCCGGCGACGGAAACCACCAGCTCTACAACTGGTGGTGGGACATCGGCATGGTCGTGGCCGCATGGGCGCTTACGCAGTGGATCTTTGCTGGGCTGCCGGAAAACCTCGGCAGCGGTTTACGGGAGCGGGATCGCGCCGCCAAGCCACGCTCTGTGCTTGACGACGCCCCCGCATCTTCCCCCGAAGCTTCCTAAAAGGCCGAAGCCTGCGCGCGGCGGATGACCTCGCGCGCAAGGTGACCGTGCAGTGCGTCGATGGGTCGGCCCGGAAGGGAATCGTCCTCGGTGAACAGGTGCACGAAGATTTCGTCGTCGTTGAAGCCGCCGTCGGTCAAGACCGTGATGACGCCAGAAACGTACTTGGAAATAACGCCCTTCTCGTTGAAGAAGGAAGCAGGAACGTAGCGGGTGCCTTCGCCGTCGCGCCACGC
The DNA here is from genome assembly GCF_001807215.1 of Corynebacterium sp. HMSC05D08. Lineage (NCBI taxonomy): Bacteria > Bacillati > Actinomycetota > Actinomycetes > Mycobacteriales > Corynebacteriaceae > Corynebacterium > Corynebacterium sp. HMSC05D08. Next base: position 263,302 of record NZ_KV788340.1, read on the forward strand.
GATGAACTTGCGTGCGTTGAGCAGGTCGAAGACGCGGGTGATCTGAAGATCAAGCTTGTCCGCCACTTCCTGCAATGTCAGCAACTTCTCATCAGCCAGCAGGGCTGCGATTTGTTGCGTCTTGTCAGCAGGAGAATTGTTCTGCGCGTTGTTTGTCTCTACGTTGTTTGTCCGTGCACTGTTTGTATCTGCATTACTCACAGACACAACCTTAGCTGGATACCACATCTGCGTCCCTATCAGCCATACTGGAATGCATGACAAGGCTGGAAATAGGCGACGTACTCGAAGACCGCTATCGAGTTGATCGGCCAATCGCGCAAGGTGGTATGTCCACCGTGTATCGCTGCGTTGACTTGCGCTTAGGCAGAGCTGTGGCCGCCAAGGTCATGGACGAGCGCTACCAGGACGACCCTGCCTTTGTGAAGCGCTTCGAGCGGGAGGCCCGCGCCATGGCGCAGCTACAGCACCCCAATCTCGTTGCCGTGCATGACTTCTCTTCCGAAGGCGTGCCCATCTACCTCATCATGGAACTCATCACGGGCGGCACGTTGCGCGAGCTGCTCGCCGAGCGCGGACCCATGCCTGCGCATGCGGCTGCCGCCGTGATGCACCCGATGCTCATGGGCCTGGACGAGGTGCACCGCACTGGCCTGGTACACCGCGACATTAAACCGGACAACGTGCTCATTACCTCGCATAACCGGGTGAAGCTCGGTGACTTTGGTCTGGTGCGCTCCGCGGCGGCCGAGCAGGCGTCGAACCAGATCGTCGGTACGGTGTCCTACCTCTCCCCTGAGCAAGTCACGGGCGAGCCGATCACGCCTGAATCCGACGTCTATTCTGCGGGCGTGGTTCTCTTCGAGCTGCTCACCGGCACCGTGCCATTTAGTGGCGCGACCCCGATGGAACACGCGACAGCGCGCCTGCACGCCGATGTTCCGGCGCCGTCGTCACGCATTGCCGGGGTGCCGAAGCTTTTCGACGCTCTCGTGGCCACCGCAACCGCTCGCCAAGCCAGCGAGCGCTTCGCCGACGCCGGGGAGTTCCTCGACGCTCTTGACGACGTCACACAGGACCTAGATCTGCCGGAGTTCACCGTTCCAGTTCCGCGCAACGCAGCGGCCGCCCGCACAGCTGAACAGCCCACCGACTTCTCGGGAACCGGCGCCACGCACGTCTTTGACGCGACCACCGCTATCGATACTCCCTCTGCAACCCCCGCAGAGCAGCATACAGCCCCTGCCCCAGAGGCAGCGACCGAATACATTCCGCAGACCCCTCCTGCGGATATCCCCCACCGCGCACCGCTGAGTTTTGAAACTCGCGCGGATTTGCCGGCTCCGCCCTTCGTCGCGCCACCAGTTCCACCTGTGGTCCCACGCGGCGCGGAGTATCCAGCACCTAACTATCACGCACAGGCGCCGCTGGAGCCCCAGCCTCAGGGCGCGCTGTCGCACATCGCTGAAGACGAGCCAGCCGAGCGCCCATTAAGCAACCGCAACGTGTTCACACTGCTGCTGTTCTTGGCGTTCGTTGGGCTAGCAACCGTTGCCGTCGCCTTGGGCGGGTGGTGGTTTGGCTCCGGCCAATACGGTTCTATGCCGACGTTCTTCGCCTAGTTACGCAGCATCTCTGCGATGAGGAAGGACAGCTCCAGCGACTGCTGGGTATTCAAGCGCGGGTCCACTGCGGACTCGTAGCGGCCCGGCAGGTCCACGTCAGTGATGTCCTCTGCGCCGCCCAGGCACTCGGTGACGTCCTCACCCGTGAATTCGAGGTGCACGCCACCTGGGTGGGTGCCCAGCTCGCGGTGTACCTCGAAGAAGCCCTGCACCTCGTCCACGATCTTGTCGAAGTGGCGGGTCTTGTAGCCATTCGATGCGGTGAAGGTATTGCCGTGCATTGGGTCGCACTGCCAAACAACCTTGTGGCCGGAGTCCTCCACTGCCTTGACTACTGCCGGAAGCACGGTGCGCACCTTGTCGTGGCCCATGCGGGTGATCATGGTCAAGCGGCCCGGCTCACGGTTCGGGTCGAGCTTCTCTGCGTACTCAACGGCCTGCTCCGGGGTAACGCCCGGGCCGAGCTTGATGCCCACTGGGTTGCCGATGATCGAGGCGAAGTTGACGTGGAAGTCTTCCAAGCCACGGGTGCGCTCACCGATCCACAGCTGGTGTGCGGACAAGTCATAAAGCTTGGTTTCGCCGTTAGAATCGACGCCGAGACGCAGCATGGAACGCTCGTAGTCCTTGAGCAATGCCTCGTGGGAGCAGTAAATCTCCGCCGAGCGCAGCGTCTCATCGGAAACCCCACAAGCATTCATGAAAGCAAGGCCATTCTCGATCTCATTGGCAAGCGCCTGGTAGCGCGCACCCGCCGAGGAGTTGGCCACGAACTCGCGGTTCCACTCGTGGAGGCGGTACAGGTCAGCGGTGCCGGAAGAGGTCAGCGCACGCACGAGGTTCATCGCTGCGGACGCATTCGCGTATGCACGCACCATGCGGGCTGGGTCGTGACGACGAGCTTCCTCGGTGGGTTCCACACCGTTGACGATGTCGCCACGGTAGTTGAGCAGACCGTTGCCATCGACGTCGGAAGAACGCGGCTTAGCGTACTGGCCGGCAATACGGCCGAGCTTGACCACAGGGGTGGAGGCACCGTAGGTGAGCACCACGGCCATCTGCAGGAGGGTCTTCACGTTGCCGCGGATGTGCGGCTCAGTGTTGGACTCGAAGGTCTCAGCGCAGTCGCCGCCCTGCAAGAGGAATGCTTTACCCAGGGCGACGTCAGCAAGCTTGCGCTTGAGTTCTTCAATCTCTGGGGCCACAACGATCGGTGGAACAGATTCCAGGATCTTGCGAACGTTGTCTGCCTGGGACTGATCCCAGCTGGGCTGCTGCTTCGCATCACGCGCGATGACGTCCTGGAATCGCTCCTCGATGCCTGCTGGCAATGGTGGGAGGTCCGGAAGTGCTTCTTTAGGGATATCTACTGTCCAACTCACATGGCTATTTAACCATTATTAACCTGTCGCGCGTTAGTTAGATGCTAGATAGTGACTTGGTTGGCCCTTCCTAGGGGTAGTACATCCATGCAGGCGCGGAATTTTGCGAGATTGTGGCGGGCGTCGACAAGCGCATCGTGATTGCCCTGCGGAACCGGCGGCAGCTTGGGGCAGCCGGCAAATTCCCAGTACTGCTTGAGTTCGCGCGTAAAACGCGGCATCCGCTTAGGAAGACCGGTCATATCACCCCAGAGCTGGGCCAAGACTACGTGATCATAGGCGCCAACCCAGGCCCACAGTTCCACCGGCGTGGCGTGGGCGGCGAAGAACTCGAGCAGCTCCTCGCGGATGCGCTCGCACGACTTCCATACGGGGTTACTCGGGGAAGGCAACTTGTCTAGGACGTTTTCGCGCACCCAAGCGTTGGCATGGGCGGGGTTGAAGTCCGTGGACACCGCATAGTATTCGCTACCATCCTCCCCAACGATGCCGATGGAGACCAGCTCAATGGTCTCTCCATCTTCGATAAATTCGGTGTCATAGAAGTAGCGCACGGGGTCTTATCTTAGTTGCCTTGCCTAGATCTGAATGCGATGGGGTCTCGTGGGCCCTGCGCCCATGCTTAACGACGCCTCATTTTCTGGGTGGTCGCGCCGCGGGGCTGTTTCCACCAGATGCGTAATCGACGGAGGCTTAAGAAGCCATCCAACAATTGGTACTTTGCCCAGCGCCCACAGTGCCAAGGCAGCCAAAACTGCGAAGACAAAGCAGGCGATGAGCCAGAACCGCGTGTTGTCCAGGAGGGTTTGGCCGTCAAGAGAGACAGTGTGCGGGAACCAAGCCATGAAGAAACCGTAGCCGATTGTCAAGCCGATAGGGTGCCCCAGATAGATGGGCAGCGTATGCGAGCCCACGAAGCGCAAGGCGGTAGAGACTTTGGGCAAATGAGAAACCCAAATGGCCATGACAATGCCAAAAGGAACCTCGAGTGTCTGCTCAACAAAGCGGACCATGATGTGGACCTCGTTCGAAGTCAGATATTCCGCACCAGGAAGCGGCCACGGGATAAAGACCTCCTGTGGGTACTCGTCCCAGGCGCGGCGGAACAGGAAACCACCAGCATAAGATGCAATGACTCCCGCGTAGACGAAGAATGTTGTGCGAGTAAAACGGCCTTGGAAAGGGGCCTCTGCCTCTGCTGCGAAACGGGTAATCCAGTCGCGGAAGAAGGCAGCGCCCACGAACACTGGGAGGAACATCATCGCTTTAGCAATGACCGTGTAGTGCGCCTGCCACGCCATAAAGAGCAGGGGTGCAAAACTCAGCAGCAGCGCCAGCCACCCGGGCAGCTTGCGCACGCACCACAAGAAAATATTGAAGAATATCAACGCGTGGATAAACCACGCCATGGTGTGGCCCACCACCATGTTGAAGAGCATCTCGTTGCGGTCAAACAACGGGCTTTCGAAAACCCAATGCAATTCCACACGCTTTACTTGCAGCTCCACCGCCATCCACACGACGTAGGGCACGAGGAAATACCACAGGCGTCGGGCAAAGAGCTGTGGGAAAGTAAAGCTAAAGACCTTGCTAGAAAAATAGCCGCTGACGAGGAAGAACAACGGCAGGCGTAGGGGATCAAGCCACACATTGAAAGCGGCCAGCCGAGTCTCACTGGATTCGGGAACGGTGAGGGTGACATGCAAAAGGACAACGCCTAGGATTGAAATGCCCTTGGCGATGTCCGGCCACGCTAATCGAGGCTGCGAGGGGCTCAATGGCTAGCGTGCCTCCCCAGTTGGTTCGGCCCCAGCGGGGTATCCGTGGCCTGCCTGCAGCGATGCTTTTACGTCCGATGCATATAGGTCCACGTAGGAGCTCTCAGCCAACTCAGCGAGCTCATGCATCACGAAGTCGGTGAAAGCACGAATGGTCTCGTGCTCTTCTGGGTTAAGGCCGCGTTCGGCCACCCACGCATGCGGATCGATGGGCTTGGCTACTCGCATCCCTACCTTGATGGGTCGCGGGACCCAACTACCAATGGGGTTCGCTTTGCGGGTATCGATCATGGCGATTGGGATGACGGGCTTGCCGGTGGCCATGGCGATTCGGGCCATGCCGGTACGGCCTTTATAGATGCGCTCATCTGGAGAGCGGGTACCTTCTGGATAGATACCAAAGAGGTCTCCCCTGTCGAGGATCTTCTTGGCAGCTTTAAGCATGGCATCGCCTGCAGCGTCACTGTCGCGTTCTACCGGAACTTGTCCAACGGAACTAAAGAACCAAGCCTGTGCACGGCCAACCACGCCTGGTGTGGTGAAGTATTCGCTCTTGGCCAAGAACGTGATTTGGCGCGGGCACATGAGAGGGAAGAAGAAAGAATCCATCACTGCTTGATGGTTCGAAACAAGGATGGCTGGGCCTTCGGCTGGAATATTATCCATTCCTTCGGTCCATGGGCGGTTCCATACTCGCAGAGCAGGGCCGAAAAAAATGTTCTTAAAGGCCCAGTACCACTTGTTTCGCATCGTGAAGTCCCTGTCGTCTAATTAACCTACGGTGAGCCCATGACGGGCAAGGTCAGCAACGCCAATCATACCCGCGGCTGAACCCAATTCCGCAGTGGCCACGCGGGCCAGTGGGCGATGTCCAGCGCCCACGATCTGTCGTGCCATGTTCTCGCGTGCGCGCTCTAGGTAGAGATCCGCGTCATTGGCGACGCCGCCGCCCACAACGATGAGTTCAGGGTCCAAGACATCTGCCACGATGGACAAGCCTTGTCCCAGCCACGTGCCAAAGTTCTCCATAACGGCCAACCCCAGCGGGTCGCCCTCGCGGGCCGCTTGCGTAATCTGCACGCCGGTGGCATTGGCCGGAAGCTTTGTTTCATACTGCGGGCGCAGCTCCTCGCAGGTGTCTGGCAGTGCGGTGCCCGACGCATAACGCTCCAAGCAGCCGCGCTTGCCGCACGAACATTCACGTCCGCCAGGAACCACGGTGAGGTGGCCGAACTCTGGGGCGGTGCCGAAGGCTCCGCGGTAGATCTTGTCCTCTGTCATGAGCGTGGCACCGATTCCGGTGCCGATTGCGAAGAACACCCAGTCCTTTGCGCCGCGGCCCGCGCCAAAGCGCCACTCGCCCCAGGCTGCCGAGTTTGCGTCGTGTTCGAGACGCACCGGCAGGCCAATCCTTTTGCTCAAGATCTCACGAACGGGCGCATCGCGCCATGGCAAGTGCGGGGCAAAACGCACGGTTTCGCACTCTGGGTCAAGGAATCCCGCGAGAGCCAGCCCCACGGCGGAGATCTCGTGGGTTGCACTGAGTTCCTCGACTGCACGGGCAATGTCATCTTCAAGCTGCGTGGCGACTTTGGCCGTCGGCACGCTCACGGAGTCCACGATCTCGCCATCGGCGTCGATAGCCGCCGCACGAAGGTTGGTGCCGCCAATGTCGAAACCGATGGTGAGACCGGAGTCGACGGCAGGATGGGCGTGTTCAAGCATGCACAAAAGGATATACCCCATGTGGGTTAATGTTCACATTCTGCGCGCCAGTGAAGAATCGATCAAGCGAATACCCCGCAGCCGTTGTATCGCTTTTGCTACTCCTCATCGAGAATTCGGCGAAGACGCTCCCCCATGATCTCCCACGTCCATTCCTGTTCGACATGCGTGCGTCCGGCGCGGCCCATGCGATGAGCAAGGGAGGCGTCGCCAAGCAAAGTGCACAATGCCTCGACTAGTTCAGGAACGCTTGAACCATGTACCACGATTCCGCTCTCTGGCGTCACAGTCTCTGGGGCGCCGCCGGAATCACCTGCTACCACCGGGATTCCGGAGGCTTGGGCCTCCAGATAGACAATTCCCAAGCCTTCAACATCAAGTCCTCTGCCGCGGGTGCGTGCAGGCATCGCGAAAACGTCCGCCGCATGTAATGCCTGCTGGAGCTCTTCGGAGTCCTTCGCTTCCCGGATAATTACGTCGGGGGCATAGATGTCAGCCAGTTCGCTGAGGGCAGCGCGGTATCGCCCACGGCCTATGATGAGTAATTGGGCATCGGGGAAACGCTGCCGTACCTGCGGAAGCGCACGCAGCAACTGGTCCTGCCCTTTGCGGGGAACAAGGCGGGAAATGCAGGTAATAACTGGTCCTTCAGAAAGGCCAAAATGAGCTCGCGCAGCTTGTTTTGACGCCGCATCCGCGGGAGAGAAATCCTCGAGGCTCACAGCGGAAGGAAGATGAACCCACCGCGGACCAGGCCCGAAGGGCGCAGTCAAGCGACGTAATGTGTAGTCAGAAATATACGTGATGACATCAGCGTGCCGACCGATTTCGTGCAAGGCTTGGCGCGCGAGAGGCAGCATTGACCACCCCACCTCATGACCGTGCGTCGTCGCGACAACCTTGTGCGCGCCGGCCTCTTTGGCCGCTTTGCCCATCAGCGCCAAGGGGGCTGCTGCGCCAAACCACACATTGACGACGCCGTGCTCCCTGACGAGGCGCTGCATCTCCCGCGCAGTTGCGGGAGTCGGAAGCATGACTTTGTGTGGCCACCGCACCACAGTATAGGGCTGGGCAGAGTCGAAAAGCGCGGCGGCTTCCGCGTCCTGGGTGGAGGCAAACACCACGATTTCGGAAGGATCGATCGTGTCAACGAAGTCCCGTAGATAAGACTGAATCCCGCCGATTGTGGGCGGGAAATCATTAGTAACCAGTAGAGTGCGCGCCATGCGCCCTACTCTAGTAGCGCACTGCGCCTTGAACAGGCATAGAGTCCAACGGAACCACCTGGACTGGAACGCCGTAGGTCGAAGCGTGGACGACCTGGCCATCACCGACGTACATACCGACGTGGGTTACCCCTGGGTAGTAACCGATGATGTCACCTGGTTGGAGCTGATCAAGCGGGACCTTCGTGCCGCCGGCGAGCTGCGCCTGGGAGGTACGCGGAATGGACTTGCCCATCTGCTGATAACTCCACACCATCAATCCAGAACAGTCGAATGTATCCGGACCCGTTGCACCCCAACCATAGGGCGCACCGATACGGGTGAGAGCCGCGGCCACTGCCTCTGAGCCGGAGCCATCTGCTAACGCTGCGAGGTCAATGTTCTGAGCACCGAAGCGTCCAACGAAGGCAGCACGTTGCTCCTCGTTCAGGCTATCGACCTGTGCCTCGATGTCCTTCTTCTGTTTCTCGAGCTCTTGCTGTTCTTTCACTAGGCCGTCACGCTTGACCTTGAGATCGGCAGCTTTATCTTGAGCGGCCTTGACTGCGGCAGCGGCCTCCTCCTGCAGAGCGCGCGCTTCCCGCGCGGCTGCAGACTTTTCCAGAAGATGACGTTGTGCGGTGCGGGAAAGTGCGCCCAAGTATCCCATGCGCTCTACAGCCGAGGCTGTGTCAGCTGCATTGAGCGCTGCGGACACAGCGCTACGGGAATCTCCGCGATAACGAGACTGTGCAATGCCGTTGATGCGGCCCTGCTGAGCCGCAACGGCAACTGAAGCATCTTCCGCTGCAGCCTTGGCTTCATCGGCATGCTGCTGGAGGGCTACGACTTCCTTTTCAGCTTCGCTGAGCTGATCTTCGAGCGTTTTCACCTCTTCGCTTTTTGCGGAAACGCGCTGCGCTACTTCCACAACGCGGTCAATGAGCTGCTGCAACTGTTCTGGTTGAGTGTCCTCCACTTCCTGAGCAAAAGCTACAGGCGCAGTGACAGCGCCACAGGCGGCAGAAAAAGCAAGAGCTGCAGCGCAAGCCGCGGTTGCTGTGCGGCGAGCCCGCAAAGTCGAAGAAAGCACGTCGAAATTCCCAAGGCTTAGAAAATATTAAAAGACTGCTTGATGATAGCGCATGGAGCTGCCGATTTCTATACCGGCACGAGTCTCAATAAAACCATAAAAAGACCCTTCTGTTCCATCGAGAGATGGACGAGAAGAGCCTTTAGACCGAAACAGGCGGACGCTTAGAAGCGAACTGCGGAGTGAATCGGCATGTAGTGCAGGGAACGCTCCTGAACCGGGGTACCGGAGTTCAAAGCGTCGATGATGGTGCCGTTGCCGGTGTAGATACCGACGTGAGAGGCGCCAGAGTAATAGACGATGATATCGCCTGGCTGCAGGGCATCAAGGGAGACCTGCTGGCCGCCAGCTGCCTGAGCCTGGGAGGTGCGAGGAATCTCAACGCCTGCCTGACGGTAAGCCCAAGAGGTCAGACCAGAGCAGTCGAATGCGCTAGGGCCTGCCGCACCGTAAACATATGGGGAGCCCATTGCAGAGCGCGCTGCTGCAAGTGCCTTCTGCCCTACAGACTGAACCGGTGCTGCGGCTGGAGCCGGAACAGGAGCCTGTACGGACGCGGCGTAGTTTACGTTTGCCTGCTGCAGGGAAGGAACATACTGCTGAATGTTCGGCACCTGGTTGATGTTCGGGACGTTTTCCAGTCCTGCAACCTCAAAGCGGAAGTCGGTGTTAGGGATAACAACTTCTGCACCCTGTGCGACTGCCGGGACAGCAACGGCTGCGGATGCTGCTGCAACTGCGGTGGTTGCGATACGGCGGGTGTTGATTGCGCCCTGACGACGATGCTTAGCCACGAAATAAACTCCAAATCTTCCTGCGCGCCTACTTCGATTGCACACGCTCAGTTCAGCAAAGGATGTTTTGCTGGGACTAAAGTGTGCCGCCTCCGAGCGAATCGGATAATCAAAGCTCTGACCCTGGACGGGCCTAGCGTTCGTTGATGTTTCGTTCCTGTAGAAACATCTCCACTCGGCCCCCGGTTCAGGAGGGGCCAGATGCGGCGCTTAAATCTTCAGTTCGTATTGAGTGCCTCGTGTCGGCAACTCAATGTCTCAAGTAGGTTACGAAATCATCACGTCCCGTGTCGAATTTTCCGTCAAAAAAGGACGCTGTTACCGCCCCGTTATCTTCTGTTGACAATTCCGAAATGTTCGCAATAAACGCTCGGGCAACGCTCCCCGTTATCACTTTGAGACAATCTCTCACCTGCGACAATGCCACACTTCGCCACACCCTAAGATTGCGCACATATCATCAAAGATTGAAGCTTCAGATCGTTGAAAAATGTATTTTGTGAGCTTCGACACATGGTCACTAAACGAACTCACACAAGGCGCTAGAACAACAACTTTCACTCTAAACTCGCCCCGAAAACGGCCAAGATCAGCATCCTAAATAGCAGACTTAAATGAGAATCCACGAGCCGTAATCAACGTCAGGTCGGTGCCAGAGAACTCCACACCGCTCGGTTTGACAGTTAGCAACGCCGCTATAGCCGCCTTAGGACGCTGTACCCCGCGCTAACCAAGACACAGTCCCGGAATCACGTGACAAGCCCTTGAAGCCGATTCTAAATGCCATCCCGTGTCATTATCCGCCACAAAGTAAATCTGCGGCGGGCGCACTCCCCTGCTTATTCAGACTCTTCCCTTAACACCTTATATGAGAGCAAACAGCGTAGAGCAGCAAAAGCAAAGCACGCCCACACGGTAGCAGCCTCGTAAGAACTCAAACCCTTCCTATATATAGGACCAAATCTGCACACTGGATTGAGTAGCCGTGCCAGCCATGTACAGAGGCATAACTAGGCAAGAACTGCCGGCGCTTTTCAAAGGCTTCTCTTATTTATCCTCGAAGGGAATTTCCCGACAATTCCTGATTCTCACCACCTGATCGATCCCACAACTTGTCTAGAAGGCTCCTCACTCCAGCAGACAGCGCTTAGGGCGCGCCTAAAGCCATCGTGGCGCCAGAATGCTCCAACGGAGGTAACAGATATTGCACCCCGGTGCCAGCTCCCCTTAACGCCCGCCCCTACACGCCTTGATAGCCGACCAGGGAACCAATCTAGGAAACAACCGCTAGGTCTTCCAGCAGGATCGCGAAACCCCCATCTCTACTTCCTATAAAGGAGGAGACGGGGGTTGTGAGCGAGTTTCGGGCGCTAACCCTTAAAGGAGGGCTTAGATGCGGCCGTTCTCTTCGTCATCGCGGCGGTTAGCCTCGTTGAGACGACGGTACATCTCTGCCTCTTCGGCATGGTTTTCTTCGTGAATCTCGTGGACGCGGTGCATGAGAGCGGCGTCGTCCGGAGCAAAGATGCCCTGGGTCTCGGCGTCAGCGAAGCCAAGTTGGTTGAGCTGCTTCGGGACCTGTGCGCCAGCGTACTCCAGCGGGACCGGGTGGCCGTGCTCGTCGACCGGGCCAAGCGGCTGGTGGACCTCGATGAAGGCACCATTCGGCAGCTGCTTGATAACACCGGTCTCGATGCCGTGCTCCAGGACCTCGCGGTCGGAACGCTGCAGACCAACGCAGATGCGGTACGTCATGAAGTAAGCGATTGGAGGCAAGACGATGAGGCCGATACGACCAACCCAGGTCATTGCGTTCAGCGAGATCTGGAAGAAGTGTGCGACGTGGTCGTTACCACCGGACAGGGTCACCAGCAGGAAGAAGGTGATTGCCATTGCGCCGATAGCGGAGCGAACCGGAACGTCACGAGGACGCTGCAGCAGGTTGTGGTGAGCGTCGTCGCCAGTGAACTTCTTCTCAAGGAATGGGTAAGCGAACAGCAGGACGACCATCGCACCACAAAGCAGTGCAACCCAGAATGCGGAAGGAATGGTGTAGTTGCCGAGGTACAGCTCCCATGCCGGCATGACACGAGCAACACCGTCAGTCCACAGCATGTAGATATCCGGCTGGGAACCAGCGGAGACCTGAGACGGGTTGTACGGGCCAAGCAGCCAGATGGCGTTAATGGTCAGCAGACCAGACATCAGGGCCAGAACGCCAGCCACCATCATGCCCATGCCGATTGCCTTCGTAGCGAAGACCGGCATAATGCGGACACCAACAACGTTGTTCTCAGCGCGACCCGGTCCAGGGAACTGGGTGTGCTTCTGGAACCAAACCATGATGAGGTGAGCGGCAACCAGGCCCAGGATGATGCCCGGGATAACCAGAACGTGCAGGATGTAGAAACGGTCCAGCATGAGGTCGGACGGGAAGTCGCCGCCGAAGATTGCCCAGTGCAGCCAGGTGCCGATGATAGGCAGGCCCAGGATGATAGCGGACATGATTCGCAGACCAACGCCGGAGAGCAGATCGTCCGGGAGAGAGTAGCCGAGGAAGCCCTCGACCATGCCCAAGAGAATCAGTGCACAACCGATGATCCAGTTGGCCTCACGCGGGCGACGGAACGCACCGGTGAAGAAGATGCGGAGCATGTGAGCAACCATGGACATCATGAACATGAGTGCTGCCCAGTGGTGCATCTGGCGGACAAACAGACCACCGCGAACCTCGAAGGAGAGGTCAAGCGCCGTTGCATATGCGCGAGACATCTCGACGCCGTTCAGCGGGGTGTACGCACCGTCGTAGATGACCTTCGTGATGGAAGGGTCGAAGAACAGTGCCAGGTAGATACCGGTCAACAGCAGGATGATGAAGCTGTAAAGAGCCATCTCACCGAGCATGAAAGACCAGTGGGTCGGAAAGACCTTGTTCAGCTGGGTTCGCAGTACTCCGGCAGCGGAGTAGCGCGAATCCATGTTGTTGCCCATCTTGGCAAGTTTGTTACTCATTATGACTTACGCTCCCAGAATGCAGGTCCGACAGGCTCAATGAAGTTGCCCTTGGCAACGAGGTAGCCCTCTTCGTCCACGCCGATCGGCAGCTGTGGCAGTGCACGAGCAGCAGGCCCGAAGACCGGCTTGCCGTAGTGCAAAGCGTCGAACTGCGACTGGTGGCACGGGCAGAGAATGCGATTGGTCTGAGCCTCGTACAGAGAGGTCGGGCAACCAATGTGGGTACAGATCTTGGAGTAGGCGTAGTAATCGCCGTAGTGGAAGTCTTCCTGACCAGCACGCTCAATAGCCTTCTGCGCATCGGAGTGACGCAGGCGGATGAGCATCACGGCGTTACGGTTGCCGTGAATGGAGTGCATGTGGTTCTCGTAGACGTCCTTATCCTCAGACCACAGGTCACCATCGTTGACGTCTTCCGCAGCGAGCGGGAAAACAGTCTCCATGCCGCCGGCAGCGAGGTCCTCAGGACGTACGCGAACGAGGCGAGCAAGGCCACGAGTGGTGTAGTGAGTACCGGACTCGCCCTCGTGCTTTTCAGCAATAGTGGAGGTATCACGTGCCAGGTAGAGCTTGACGCCCTTCTCGTGCATCGTCCAACCGGAGGTCCACAGGGTACCGTCACCTGCGTAGTTCAGGTCGTGGCGCTTCTTCCACGGGTTGTTAACCGCGCCGCCAAGCGGAGCAATAACAGTCAAACCGAACAGAACGCCGGCACCGCCGAGCAGACCCTTGATGGTGCTGCGGCGACCCAGAGTGGAGGTCTTCCACGAGTCGTTGAGCAATGCAGTAAGGGTACGGCGGTCAACTTCCTCGGAAGGACCGTCGTGACGACGCTGCACGGAAATTTCTTCCGGCAGAATCTTCTTGACGTACTGCACGATTGCGAAGCCCAGGGCCATGATGGCCAGGCCAGAGGTAGCACCCAGCAATGGGGTGTACAGGGTGTGGCCCCAGAGGCCGTCTTCACCCAGCATCTTGTACTGCCACGGCCAGAACAGGTATACGCCCAAGAAGGCAAGGCCTGCGATGACCGAAATCAGCAACCAGATGGTTACGTTGGTGGCGGCACGCTTTTCAGCTGGGTCGCCTTCGACCGGGAAGCGCTCCTTACGGAATGCAACGGTTACGTCGTCGAGCTCGGTGCCGAGGGCAGCCAGCTCGTCATTGCTCATCTTGTCGAGCTCAGCGTCGGTGTAGTTCTTCTTTACATTGCTCATGAGCGCGATCCAATCCACATAGCGGCAACGCACAGAGCGCTGATGCCGATGATCCACATTGCAAGACCCTCAGCAACTGGTCCGAGACCACCGAGGTCCCAACCAGCCGGAGACGGGGTTTCCTTTGCAGACTTGAGGTAGGCGATGATGTCCTTCTTCTCGTCTGCGGTCAGCTGGCGGTCGGAGAACTTAGGCATGTTCTGCGGACCGGTCAGCATTGCCTGGTAGATCTCCTGCTCGTTGGCCGGAGCCAGCGGCGGAGCGTACTTACCGGAGGACAGCGCGCCGCCCTGGCCGGTGAAGTTGTGGCAGGATGCACAGTTCATGCGGAACAGCTCGGAGCCCTTAGCTACGTCCTCGGCCTGAATCTGGCCGTTGTAGTTAGCGCCACGGAGAGATTCCTGCGCGACGGTGCCGTCTTCGTTGTAGACGATGTCTGCGCCGCCGCCGTTCGCAGCGACGTATGCAGCCAGTGCCAGAGTCTGCTGCTCGGTATAGCGCGGGGTCTTGCGCTCTGCTTGTGCGTCGTTAGACATCATCGGCATACGACCAGAATGAACCTGGAAGTACACGGATCCGGCGCCGACACCTACGAGGGAAGGACCGCGGCCCTCAATACCCTGAAGGTTTGCACCGTGGCAAGTAATACAAGCGACATCGTAGATGTCCTTACCCTCTTGGATGAGAGCCTGGTCATCTTTTTGAGCCGTGGCGATCTGCGCATCCGGGGTCAAGGCAGAAGCCAGGACACCAGCGCCAGTCAGGCCGATGCTCAGAGCGAAGGCGCCGGCAAGAGTGCGCTTCGCCTTACGGCGACGGCGGGTCTTCTTAGCCGCGGCAGTGGTCTCTTCCACTGCGGCGGTCTGCTGGATGTTATCCATCATTTTCCTTTAGATAACTCGTACACGGAAATGGATGGCTGTAGGCCGAGAGCCTGCTCCCGGGCTCCTACGGCCTACTGGACTAGGTAGATGACTACGAACACGCCGATCCAGACAACGTCGACGAAGTGCCAGTAGTAAGACACTGCCATCGCTGCGGTTGCCTGTGCAGGCGTGAACTTGGACTTAGCGATACGCGCCAAAATGATCGCGAACGAAATAAGACCTGCGGTCACGTGTGCAGCGTGGAAGCCGGTCAGAATGTAGAAGACCGAACCGAAAACGCTGGACTGGATAGTCACACCGTGAATGATCAACTCTGTCCACTCAAATGCCATGATGCCCAAGAAGACAACACCCAAAAGCAAAGTCACTGAGTACCAGAGTCGGAGCTTGTATACGTCACCCCTTTCTGCTGCGAAAACGCCGAACTGAGAGGTCACGGAAGACGTAATCAGCACTGCCGTAATGAGAAAGCCCATCGGCACGTTGATATGAGCGGTATGCTCCGCCCAGTCGCCTTCCTGGCCGTTCGCGCGGGATGTGAACCACATCGCGAACAGTCCGGCAAAGAACATCAATTCCTGAGACAGGAACACGATGGTGCCCACGCTGACCATGTTGGGTCGGTTCAGCGCGGCAACACGTGGTGCTGCCATACCTTGGTTTGAAACTACGCTCGTCACGCTTAACAGTATGGCCGGTCAGAACCCTGAAGTCACTTCTATTCCCCCCGATTTTCTTAACCGCCTCCTACTTCGTTTGCAGCCCACTGCCAGAATGTTCCCAATTTGGAAAAAATACGGTTTAGCGGGAACTTTTGAGCGCGCTTTACGACGCCTCATCCCTGCAGGTAAACAAGCTTTTAAACAGCCCGCACCTAACTAGGCCAAATTTGCGTTTCGAAAGTTGAGACCTTCATCCATCCTTTGCAACCAGTTTGAGGAGGAAGTTCAATGACATAAATCACAAAGGACTTCAGGTTAAAATCGCAGGTTTCCAACTTTCGGTTGACCCCCGTAAAAAGTGGCCCTCACGTGCTATTACTTCCTCAAAAGCGCTACGTATGCTCATTAGTTTCACGGCTCGCTCTCCCCCAATGGCGAGCATCTTCGAAATTTTCTTGGAACCTTCGGGAACTTTTTTGGCGTCTAACCGACGCAAGATCGCCAAAGTCCCCCACCGCTTATGCGATGGGGGACGCGAGAAGTTTCAGGCGGGCGTCGTGAAGCTTGTTCCGACACTCACGAAAAGCCTAGTGCTTTTCCTTCGGCAGACCGTACTGCAGGGACAGGCCAGTAACGGAAGCCACCAGGCAGGCAGCGCCAAGCACAATCAACCAGAAGTACAGGAAGATGATGCCAAGACCCAGCAGGGCGATGGAGCCGGTCATAGCCAGCGGCCAGATGGAACCCGGGGAGAAGAAGCCGAGGATGCCAGCGCCGTCCTCAGTCTCTGCCTCTTCCCAGTCCTCAGGAGCGACGTCGACGCGGGAGTCGGTAAAGCTGAGGTATACGCCAAGCATGACACAGAGTAGGAAGGCAAGAACCAAACCTACGATGCCTGCCCACTCGGGGCCGTAGAGGTAGCCATCATCCTTAACGAAGTTAACGCCCAGGACGTAGATCACGAGGGATACGAATAGGTAGGTCGCAATCGAGTAGAAGACCTTAGATGTTGCACGCATTGTGAATTCAGTCCTTTTCTACTTATGCCTTCGGGGTGCCAACAAAGTTGTCACCGTCGCGGGTATCGCGCTGAGAGTTGAACGGAGAGGTGGTCACTGCATACGGTTCCTGGCCGATGTGCTCAAGAGCCTCAGCGTTGGTTGCCTCCGGGTTCTGCTCACGGAAGGTGAGGTACTTATTGAAGTCTTCGCGGCTAACGACGCGAATCTCGAAGTTCATCATGGCGTGGTAGGTACCGCACATCTCAGCACAACGGCCAACAAATGCGCCTTCCTCGGCGATTTCTTCAATCTGGAAACGACGCTCCTGAGCGTTTGCCTCAGGGTGTGCGTAGGCGTCTCGCTTGAAGAGGAATTCCGGAACCCAGAAGGAGTGGGAGACGTCACCGGAAGCGAGACGGAACTCAATCGGAGTCCCAGAAGGAAGAACCAGAACTGGAACCTCCTCGGTGGTACCGACGGTTTCAATCTTGTTGAAGTTCAGGTAGGAGAGATCACCCATGGACTTGCCGTGAATTGGGTTCGGGTTCTTTACGCCCTCAGGGTCAATAGCAGACTCTTCCGCCAGCTTCTTACGCTCGACGTCTTCGCCGTTGTAGTTCTGGCCATCAACCTTGTTCTCGGCGTAACCGAACTTCCAGTTCCACTGGTAAGCGGTGACATCGACGGTAACCTCTGGGTTCTTATCCAGGGCAGTAACCTTCTGCTGCGCCTGAACAGTGAAGAAGAACAGGCCCATGATGATGAGGATCGGAACGATGGTCAGCACCATCTCCAGCGGCACGTTGTACTGCAGCTGCTTCGGGAACTCACCCTTTCCGTCCTTCTCAGCCTTCTTCGCGTTCCAGTTGAAGATGGCAATGAGGAACAAGCCCCACATGATAAAACCGATAATCCATGCTGCAACCCAGACCCAAATCCAGAAGTTGTACATGGACTCTGCCTCAGGGGTAATACCCTTTGGCCAACCAAAGCCCAAGAGGTTCTCAACGGCGGTTGGAGCTTTCACGTCACAACCGGCCAATGCAAAGCCACCAAGAGCGATTGCGCCAGCTAGGCCCGCCTTGCGAGCAAAGTTGCGCTGCTTACGCTGTCCCACGTGTGTTCTGCCTTTCTGTCCACACAAACTTCTCGAATACTCACAGAGCATTCCTATCCAATCAGGATAGTGGATGGAGCCTGCGTTTCTTACCTTTTCGGAGTCCACAAACTCTTGCTTTTAAGCTCTGCAAGCAAAGAACGCTGTGGATGTTACCGGCCCACCTGCATAAGGGCCCAACCAAGCCCCCTATAGACCCCCTTCATCTATGACTCAATTCACAAAGCGCCGGCGTCTGCATCATCCGAAAGTTCGCACCCTAAAGGGTAAGCTCACGCCACCTCTGCCCTATCAGCTTAATGAAGCCTGAGATGAAGCTGCCAACTCGGCGCGCGTTCCTGCTTTTGCCCCCTTCGCGCCGTAAAGTGGTCGGAAGAAAAATACCCTTCATTAATAAGGAGCAACCACACTATGTGCGGACTTTGCGGACTATTGACCGCTAACCACAATGCGGCCGAGTACGTAGACGCCCTTGAGCAGTCCCTTCAGTGCATGCGCCACCGTGGCCCAGATGCCGCCGGCACCTGGCATGACGAAGATGCGGCCTTCGGTTTCAACCGTCTTTCCATCATCGACCTTGAGCACTCCCACCAGCCACTTCGCTGGGGACCAGAAGATAACCCAGAGCGCTACGCCCTCACCTTTAACGGCGAAATTTACAACTACATCGAGCTGCGTGAAGAACTTAGCGCTGCCGGCCTGAAGTTCAACACCGAGGGCGATGGTGAGCCGATCGTCGTGGGCTACCACCACTGGGGTGAAGACGTGGTCAACCACCTGCGTGGCATGTTCGGCTTCGTCATTTGGGATACCGAAACCAAGACGATGTTCGCAGCCCGCGACCAGTTCGGCATCAAGCCGCTCTATTACGCAACCACGGATGCAGGCACCATCTTCGCTTCCGAAATGAAGTGCATCCTCGAAATGGCGGAGCCGCTCGGTCTAGACCTGAGCCTAGACAAGCGAGCTATCGAGCACTACATCGATCTGCAATACGTGCCGGAGCCAGAGTCCCTACACTCCAACATTCGTCGCGTTGAGTCCGGTTCCACCGTCACGTTAAAGCCGGGCCAGAAGGTGGTCAACGACCGTTACTTCAAGCCACGCTTCCCAGTACAGAAGGTTGCCCAGGGGCAGGAGCAGCAGCTCTTCGACAAGATTGCCAAAGCTCTCGAGGACTCCGTCGAGAAGCACATGCGCGCAGACGTGACCGTAGGCTCCTTCCTTTCTGGCGGCATTGATTCCACTGCCATCGCAACACTGGCCAAGCGCCACAACCCTGACCTGCTCACCTTCACCACCGGATTTGAGCGCGAGGGCTACTCCGAGGTGGACGTTGCCGCCGAGTCCGCTGCGGCAATTGGCGTGGAGCACATTGTCAAGATTGTCTCCCCCGAGGAATACGCCACCGCGATCCCGAAGATCATGTGGTACCTCGACAATCCAGTCGCGGACCCTTCTTTGGTCCCGCTGTACTTCGTGGCGCAGGAAGCCCGCAAGCACGTCAAGGTGGTTCTTTCTGGCGAGGGCGCCGACGAGCTCTTCGGTGGTTACACCATTTATAAGGAGCCGCTTTCCCTGGCACCTTTCGAAAAGATCCCATCCCCACTGCGTCGCGGTCTAGGCCGGCTTTCCAAGGTACTTCCCGAGGGCATGAAGGGGAAGTCGCTGCTCAACCGTGGTTCTATGACCATGGAGGAGCGCTACTACGGCAACGCCCGCTCCTTCAACTTCGAGCAGATGCAGCGCGTCATCCCATGGGCCAAGGAAGAATGGGATCACCGCGAGGTGACCGCACCTATCTACGCGCAGTCCCGTGACTTCGATCCAGTAGCCCGCATGCAGCACCTGGATCTGTTCACGTGGATGCGTGGTGACATTCTGGTCAAGGCAGACAAGATGAACATGGCCAACTCCCTGGAGCTGCGTGTTCCGTTCCTAGACAAGGAAGTCTTCAAGGTCGCAGAAACCATTCCACACGATCTGAAGATCTCCCACGGCACCACCAAGTACGCGCTGCGCAAGGCCATGGAGCAGATCGTTCCACCGCACGTATTGCACCGCAAGAAGCTGGGCTTCCCGGTACCGATGCGCCACTGGCTGGCCGGCGACGAGCTCTACGGGTGGGCACAAGACCAGATCAACGAGTCGCAGACCGAGGACATCTTCAACAAGAAGGAAGTCCTGGAGATGCTCAAGGAGCACCGCGATGGCGTCTCCGATCACTCCCGCCGCCTGTGGACCGTCCTGTCCTTCATGATCTGGCACGGCATTTTCGTCGAAAACCGCATCGATCCACAGATCGAGCAGCGCGACTACCCCGTAAAGCTCTAAGCCAGAGCGTTTCGTCACTTTGACGTTTATTCGAAGGCTCTCCCCTATTACCTCCGGGTAAGGGGGAGAGCCTTTTGCATGGGCAACGTCATCAACCAAGAAGGCGGGAAACCAAGCAGAATAAGAAGTAAGAATAAAACGACAAAGCGGGCTTGGAAGGTACCTTGCCTCCAAGCCCGCTTTCGCTATAAAAGCGCTATTTAGTTGAAAGAGTCACCGCAAGCGCAGGAGCCGCCGGCGTTCGGGTTGTCGATGGTAAAGCCCTGAGACTCGATGGTGTCAGCGAAGTCGATCTTGGCACCGGTGAGGTAAGGGACGGACATCTTGTCCACCACGAGGTTGACGCCACCGACGGTGTCGACCTTATCACCGTCGAGTGTGCGGTCATCGAAGTAAAGCTGGTAGCGAAGGCCAGCGCAACCGCCTGGCTGCACAGCGATACGCAGGGCTAGATCGTCGCGGCCTTCCTGGTCAAGCAGAGCCTTTGCCTTGGCGGCTGCTGCCTCAGTCAGGATGACACCGGTAGCGGAAGCTGGAGCGGTCATGTCTTCTCCTCAAATAAGTACGGGTTTTCTGGCCCCTACCCTACCCCGATCAGCGTGATCGGGAAAAGGTTGACCTCGGTTACATTCCTTGCAACGTCATGGGCGGCGGGCCTATTCCCATTATTGACTACCAACCTTGTAGTCTGATCACCGTGAAACTTCCGTGGCAAAAAGATGAAAACGCGTCCCAGGACGCCGCTGTCCCTGCATCGCAGGCGGATACTTCCGCCGCACAGCACGAGGCCGGCGAAGAGCACTCCGAAACCCACCGCAAGGGCTACACCCCGCCGAAGGGCCGCCCGACGCCAAAGCGTGATCAGCAAGAGATCGCCCGCGGCGTAAAGCGCGATCCAAACGGCATGTCCGATGCGCAGCGTTACCAGCGCCGCAAGGAGCTCAAAGCTTCCATGTCCAAGGAGGAGTGGAAGGCTTATAAGCGCAAGGAGCGCGAGGAGTCCCGTGAGGCGAACCGTGTCGCACAGGAGCGCATGGCAAGTGGCGACGAGCGCTACCTCCTCCCCCGCGATAAGGGTGAAGTGCGCCGCTACGTACGTGACTGGGTTGACTCCCGCAAGTTCATCAACGAGTGGGTAATGCCAGCAGCTATCGTCCTGTTGGTTGTTATGTTGCTGGGCAACTACAACCCGAACTTTGCCAACTGGGTCTCCATCATCTCTATGGTCTTCATCGCAATCTTCGCTATCGAAGGCATTTGGCTGGCACGCAAGTGCAACAACTCGGTGCGTTTGAAGTTCCCTGGCACAACCGAGGCAGGTTTCGGACTGGGCTTCTATGCTTATTCTCGTGCAACCCAGCCGCGTAAGTGGCGCACCCCGAAGCCACGCGTTGAGCGCGGCGCTACGGTCTAACCGTCTTCTTCCCAAGGCTTAGGAGTTGTGATGCCTGAAATCACTCCGGTTCCACGGCCGGATCAGCAGGCGCGTCTCGCAGTAGCAGACGCCTTAAGTACCTCTGTACGCGGCGATTCTTTTGGCACGCTCAATGACGTCGCAAGCTGGCTCGCCGCCTGCCAAGGCGTAGCACCTGCCGCGCCGCTACAGCGCACACGCGTCATCGTGTTTGCCGGCGCGCACGGCATCGCTACCCGCACCTTTGAGGGCGTTGGGCTCTCCGCATTCGCTCCAGAGTCGGACGCCGAACAGCTCACCGAGCTCGCAGAGGGCGCAGGCCCTGCACACACGATGGCACGCCGCACAGGCGCCAGCATCCACGTCGTGGAGTGCGCGCCTTCTGGCTCCATTGATGTGGAGCCCGCAATGAGCACTGAAAAGTTCGACGCCGCTTTCACGCTTGGGCAGACCACGGCCGATGCAGAGATTGATGCCGGCGCCGATCTCCTCATCCCCGCCGAGCTCGGCGTGGGTGGCACCTCCGTGGCGGCCGTTCTCATGGGCAACTTCACTGCCACCGAGCCGGTTGTCATCGTGGGTCCGGGTTCTGGAACCACCGACGCAATGTGGAAGACCAAAGTCACCGTCATCCGCGATGCAATGTTCCGCATCCGCAATCTCGATGGCATCGAAGTCATCAAGGCAGCCTCCTCACCGAGCTTTGCTGCCCTGGTGGGCTTTATGTGCCAGGCGGCAGCGCGCCGAACACCGATGCTTATCGACGGCCCCCTTACCGCCACCGCCGCCGTCTATGCCGAAAAGCTGGCGCCCGGAGTCAAGCACTGGCTTTATGCGGCAAGCGCGACCACGGAGCCTTCCCACATCAAGGCCCTTGAGCTGCTGAAGCTGCAGCCGTTGCTCGAGCTCAGGATGCGCGCCGGCCAAGGCCTTGCAGCGTTAAGTGCAGTGCCGCTTATCGACGCCGCGGTTGAACTGGCAGGCGACGAGCTCGCAGTCCTCGCCGCTGCAGAAAGCAACGAATCACCAGCTCCTGCGACTGAATACGAGGACTAACCCAGAGAAGCGTGTGGGAAAACATGCGGAAGGGAGGGCGTCGCCAAGCGCGGCGCCCTCCCTTATCTCGTTTTGCTACTTAGTCAGCGTGTGCAGCCAGCCGTGAGTATCCTCTACGGAACCACGCTGGATGCCGGTCAGACGCTCGCGCAATGCCAAGGTGGTCTTGCCAGCCTCGTTGTTGTTGACGACGAAGTCCACGTCATCGCCCAAGACGTGGCCCACCGGGGTGATAACTGCGGCGGTACCGCAAGCAAAGGCTTCTGTCATGGCTCCGGAAGCAACGTCATCACGCCACTCCTGCGCGGTGATGCGACGCTCCTCGACCTTCAGCCCCATGTCCTGTGCAACCTCAAGCAGGGACTTGCGGGTAATGCCCGGCAGCAGGGAGCCCGACAGGGCTGGGGTGACCAGAGTCTGGTCACCTTCCTCGCCGTAGATGAAGGCCAGGTTCATGCCGCCCATCTCTTCGATATATTTGCGGTCGATGGCGTCGAGCCAGACAACCTGGTCGCAGCCCTTCTCCGCAGCCTGTGCCTGCGCAAGCAAGGAAGCTGCGTAGTTACCGGCGAACTTCGCCGCGCCGGTACCACCGGGTGCTGCGCGCACGTAGTCAGTGGACAGCCAGACCGAAACCGGCTTGATGCCACCCTCGAAGTAGGCGCCTGCTGGGGAAGCGATAACGATGTAGCGGTAAGAGTTAGCCGGGTGAACGCCCAGGGAGACCTCGGTGGAGATCATGAAAGGACGCAGGTAGAGGGCAGCCTCACCGCCAGCCTCGGGGGTCCAGTCCTTGTCTACCTCGACCAGCTGACGCAGGGACTCGACGAACTCGCTCTCCGGCAGAGCCGGCATAGCCATGCGCTCAGCAGAGTTGTTGAGACGCTGCGCGTTCTCCTCCGGGCGGAAGGTAGCAATAGAGCCATCCGGCTGACGGTAGGCCTTGATGCCCTCGAAGATCGCCTGGCCGTAGTGGAAAACGTTGGAGGCCGGGTCCATGCTGAACGGCTCGTACGGGCGCACCTGTGCGTCGTGCCAGCCCTGTTCTTCGTTCCAATCGATGGTCACCATGTGATCGGTGAAGTGCTTGCCGAAGCCTGGGTTCGCCAGAATCTCAGCTAGGCGTTCAGGAGAGGTGGGATTTTCAGTGCGGGTCACGGTGTAGTTCAACATGCTCACAGGCTACCCCTTTATCTATAGCCAGGCAGGAAAAGGGGCAGATTACCGACGCCAGCACTAAGGGTATGGTGAGTGAGGTAAAACTATTCACCCCCGAATGCAAGGAGGAAACCGTGGCAAAGTCCGCGTTTACCCTGCCAGCCCGTGGCACATTCCCCACCGTTGAATTGGCCAAGAAAGCCCCTAAGAAGGTCGATGCCCTGCTTATCGCAACATTTACCAGCGAGGATGGGCTTGAGGTACCAGGCAGCGCCCTGCTGAGCCCGGATGCGCTGCGCGCTACTTACGACGCCCTGGCTGCAGTTGGCGCCACCGGTCGCGCGGGCGAGATTACCCGCATCCCTGCACCGAAGGACGCTGCGGCTTCCACCATCGTTGCTGTGGGCTTGGGTGACGCAGAGCTTCTCGACGCCGAGATTCTGCGCCGTAATGCGGGCGCTGCGGCACGCGCTCTTGCTGGCGCTGGTGCGGTAGCCACAACGCTGTCGGACTTTGGCATTAGCGCCGCTGTCGAGGGCCTTATCCTTGGCGGCTACTCCTACCGCGGCATCCGCTCCACCGAAGCCTCCGAGGCTGAGGCACCGGCTTCCTTCACCGTTATCGGTGGCAAGTCTACGGCTGAAGAGTTCGAGGCAGCTCGCATCACCGCGGAGGCGGTAAACCTCGCCCGCGACTTGGTGAACACTCCGGCAAACGTCCTGTACCCAGAGACCTACGCTGAGTTCATCACCGCTGAGGCTGAGGCAGCTGGTCTGGAGGTTGAGGTCCTCGATGAGAAGCAGCTGGAGAAGAAAGGCTTCGGCGGCATCATCTCCGTGGGCAAGGGCTCTCAGCGCCCACCTCGCTTGGTGCGCCTGACCTGGGCTCCGAAGAAGGCCAAGACCTCCGTGGCCTTGGTGGGCAAGGGCATCACCTTCGATACCGGCGGCATTTCCCTGAAGCCGGGCAACGGTATGTGGGACATGATCTCTGACATGGGTGGCTCCGCTGCGATGGCTGCTGCCATCATCGCGGCTGCGAAGTTGGAGATTCCGGTGAAAATCACCGCTACCCTGCCATTCGCGGAGAACATGCCGGGCTCCGGCGCTACTCGTCCGGGTGACGTCATTACCCACTACGGCGGAATCACCTCTGAGGTTCTTAATACCGACGCCGAGGGCCGTCTGGTGCTGGCAGACGCCATCGCTCGCGCGTCTGAGGACAACCCGGACTACCTCATTGAAACCGCTACCCTGACCGGCGCCCAGATCGTCGCCCTGGGCACCCGTACCGCTGGTGTCATGGGCTCTGAGATCTTCCGCGACCGCATCGCGGAAATCGGCCGTGAGGTCGGCGAGAACGCCTGGGCTATGCCGCTGCTGGAGGAGCACGACGAGGAAATCAAGTCCCAGGCTGCGGATATCCGCAACATCAACGCCAAGCGCGAAGGCGGCATGGAGTATGCAGGCACCTACCTGCAGAAGTTCGTCGGCGAAGGCATCGAGTGGGCACACATCGACGTCGCTGGCCCGTCTTGGAACAACGGCAGCCCTCGCGGCTACACCCCGAAGCGCGCCACCGGCGTGCCAGTGCGTACTGTCGTGGCAACGCTGCGCGAGATTGCTTCCAAGTAATCTGCTAGCTCAGTAACACACAGAAACGGCGACTAGCGCCCGGCAACCGTATTGGTTGCGGGAGCTACTCGCCGTTTGCTGTTTTATTTGTCAGCTTTATTTTTAAGCGCTAAGCGGAAGGATCGTTTGGGTTGTCTTTAGCGCTGCCATGTTCACGCTCAAAGCGTTCCCTGCGTTGGCGCTGTTCTTCTCGCTTGCGCAGAATACGTTCGCGCTCGATCCGCTCGCGCATGCGTTGGGGGTACCCCGTCTCCTCTACGTCATAGACGTCGCACTGCAAGAGCTTGGCTACGGCGTCAATTCCTTTGGGGCCGCCAATCCGGCGGCGGATAAAGTCACCGTGCTCGTCGACGACCACCACGGACATCTCATTGACCACGGTTTCCGGCTCCACGAATGCCTCGATATAGACGCGTCCGCGCGCCCACTCTTGCAGGGCTAGAGCATCTTCCTTCCGAATGGTCTCTCCTGGTGCCCGCGGGGGCCGCAGCTGTGATTGAGACCGGTTTCGTCGAAAGGGATTAAACATAGCCTACGAGTTTACTCAACTGTCTTGCTGTATGCCTGAGTCCCCCGCCCTCCCCCACTTATAGGCACGGCTACACCCACATGTGCGCGCTGACACTAGACACGCGGTAGGATTAATGACCAGCGTTAAACAATTCCGACTTTCGAGGAGTCTTATTACTTATGGCACACTCCGTTGTGATGCCCGAACTGGGCGAATCCGTAACCGAAGGCACGATTACCCAGTGGCTGAAGTCCGTGGGCGATACCGTCGCGGTCGACGAGCCTTTGCTCGAGGTCTCCACCGACAAGGTCGACACCGAAATTCCATCCCCTGTCGCGGGTACCATCCTCAAAATCAAGGCTGAGGAAGATGACACCGTCGACGTCGGTGCCGTGATTGCCATCATCGGTGACGAGGGCGAGTCTGCTTCCGATTCCTCCGACGATTCCGCTCAGGCAGAAGAGAAGTCTGAGCCTAAGGCCGAAGA